>JBBQCQ010000796.1:0-2053 GCA_038318835.1 Gemmatales bacterium
GGTGGTCCTGGTGGTAGTTGGCCGTCAGCCCCTCGTTGTCGTGGACGTTGCGGAAGCTCGCCAGGCCTAGGTCGACGACCTTGATCGTCCCGTGCCGGTCGAGGAGCAGGTTGGCCGGCTTCACGTCCCGGTGGACGAGGCCGCGGTGGTGGGCGTGGTCCAGGCCGACGGCCGCCTGGCGGACCGCGTCCACCGTCCGCTCGACGCTGAACGCCCCGAGCTTGCGGACCAGGACGTGCAAGTTCGTACCGTCCACGTACTCCATGACAAGGAATGGCCCGAAGGCCGTGCGGTCCATGTCGAACACGCGGACGACGTTCGGGTGGTCCAGGGAGGCGACGACACGGGCCTCGCGGAAGAACCGGCTAATCAACCCCGCCCCGCCGGCCCCCGACCCGCTCGGCCCGCGGACGATGACCTTCACCGCCACCACCCGCCGCAGGAGCAGGTGTTCGGCCAGGTAGACCTCGCCCATGCCCCCGGCCCCGAGGTGCTCGAGAATCTTGTACCGCTCGGTGAGGAAGAACGACGGGAACTGGCTCGCATGGCTGCCGAGCAGGACGCGGGCCTGGAACGGCGTCAGGTACCGGGCCTTGACGAGTTTCTTGGCGAGCGTGGCGACGTCGTCTTCGGACTCGCGGAATTGGTGCAGGAACTCGTCCGAGAGCAGCCCGGAGTCCGCAATGGCGTCGAGGAGGACTTCGCACGATTGCGTCATCTGCATCGCGAATCGCCGGGTAGAAGGTCGCCACGTGCAACCGCCCGAGCCGGGCCGCACGGGCGGTTAGAAACAAACGGGCACACCCCGGACGCGCGGCCTCACCATCGGGCGGCACGTCTGGGGGCAGCTTTTGTGATGGGAATAGTCTACCATCGTGCCCTTCATTCAGCGTGAAGTTTGGATGAAGGCTCACCGATCTCGACCACTCACACCCGAACATCCGACGCGACGGACAATCGCCGTCCGCCGCGTGTAGGAAATCCTGATACTCGTCGCGTTATCGGGTGGCGTTCTTCACAGGCGTCTTGGCCGGCTCGCTCACCTTCTCGGCGGCTTCGATCACCTTCTTGACTTGCTGACCGTTCGCCTCACTCGACGGCACCAGGACCACGGCGTTGCTGGTCCGCAGGGGCACCACTTGATCGGCGAGTTCCAGCGCCTGGAGGGCGGCCAGAACCTCGTCGACGCGGGCGGCCTTCAGCGCAATCACCTGTTGCCCCTTGGCGGCCGTCGGCTCGTTTTGGAGCAGGTGCAGGATCGCGTCGCTGACGTCCAACTGGGCCTTCGTGCCCCGGACGAGCAGCGTCTTGTTCTTGGCGAGCAGGGTGATCTTCGGCGCGGCCACGTCCTTGCCGGCGGCCATCCGCGCGAAGAGCGTGGCGTAGGCCTGGTTGATGTCGTTCGGGTCCAGCGCCGTGATCGCGTAAGACCTCAGTTCGAGGACCGGCGGCGCGACCGGTGCCGGCTTGGCCGGAGCCGCCGGCTTCGCGGCCGGGGCTTGGGCGGCGGCCGCCAGGGGGCTACACGCGAGCAAAACGGAGGAGAGGAACCGGCAGGTAATCTTGTTCATGAACAGCGTCCTCGTACAAGGGAACCGACGAAACCGGGCGAAAGCGGGTCGCCCGGCCGACCGGCAGCCGGGCGTGGGGTTCACGTGTAGTTGTTGATCGTCTTCAGGTACGCGCCCGTGAAGATGCGGAAGATCAGGACGATCACGAACGTGGCGACGGCCAGCCACACGGCGGTCGCGAGCAGGCGGTTGAGCAGGGTCAGCCGCTGGCGGGCCACGTCGTCGAAGTACCGGCCCTGGCTCTCCATGGTTTCCACGAGGTGCCCGCTCTCTTCGCCGATCGCCACGGAACTCATGAACCGCTTCGGGAAGAGCCGGGTCGCCTGCATCGCGGTCGTCAGCGAGTTGCCGCGGCGCAGGATGCCGACCGACTTCGGGATGGCCGCGATGTACGCTGTGTTGTCGGTCGACCCGTACCCGAGGCGGACGACTTCCATGATTGACAGGCCCGTTTTGAGCATCAACCGCATCGCCAGGCAGAA
>JBBQCQ010000797.1:0-2049 GCA_038318835.1 Gemmatales bacterium
AGTTGGTGAAGTAACGCGAGAGCCACAGGGACGGCCGTCCCTGTGGCTCTCGCGTTACTTCACCAACTCCATCGCGGCCCACAGCGAGGGGTCGTCGGCGAACGGGAAATCTTGGTTCACGCTCAGGTACTGGTCGCCCAACTCCTGGTCCCGCACGGCGTAGTAGATGCCGAGGCGCGGGTGCTGGTCCGGGTCGAAGCCGCTCAGCACGGCCGCCGGCAGGAAGGCTTCGAGGCAGTAGCCCTTCTTCAACTGCTCCACGCGAAACGGCACTTCTGCCGCCCCGGACAGTGGCGCGTCTTGCAAGGCGCGGTTGATCTTCGATTGGCTGAAGCTCGGCTCGTCTTTATCCTCGCCCCCGCCGATCGGCAGAAGGTGGAACTGGTGGCAGAAGCGGCTCGCCCGGTGGCTGGTCCGGTCACCGCGGGTGTCGATCCACAGTGTGAGGCCGTCGGACGACCGCGGCTTGTCGGCGTCGCACTCGGGCGGCTGGCTCTTGCCCGCCACCGTCACCTGCACGCCGAGGCCGAGTTCGTTCCAGGCCACCCGCACGGAGGCGAAGTTCGTCGCCCCGTCCAGGTCGGCAAAGTTGTTCAACTGGGCCGCGTTCGGCAGTTGCACGACGTGTTCGTCGTCGTCCAGCGGCATCGCCTTGTGGTACGGCACCGGGTGGCAAACGCGAACGAGGAATCGGTGCGGCACAATCGCGGGCATGGGGGAAGTCCTTTCCGAATTCAGACGTCTGAGATTTCCAGCGTTTGTCGCGGGCCGTCGAGAATGATCTTGTAACGATTTAACACGTCGCGGCCGAGGACGGCGTCTAAAACGTCATCGGAACCGACCATGGCGAGTTCAACCGGCGGAAAATCTCGGACCTGGAGCCGGACGTAGTAAGTCGGCAACGTTTGGGAGGTGCCGTCGAACGCCAAAATGATCTCGTCGTCAAATTGAATGAGGCCGAGTTCGGCGATCTTCGCCAACGGCAGCACCGTCACGTCTGCCACGGTATCGGCGATGGCGGCAAGATTGCTAACGGATCGGCTGCCGTCCGGGCGGGACACGTTCAGGAGTACGGACGGCGCGGGTGGCGACGCGGCCGCGTAATGGTACTTGAAAGTGGCCATCAGCTCGCCGGCTCCCGAACGACTCTGACGGACGGTATCCGCACGACCCGAGGTGGTTGGTCGGTCACCAACCGTACCAGGATCGGAACGTATCCGAATTCCTGATACGCTTTTTTGCCGACGGCGATCTGGTCCGCGCCCATCCCCACGACTTTGCCCTCGTGGACGGCGACGTACTGGTCGCGGTACTTCGCAAGCAGTTCCGGAAGCATGGCCAGGAACGCCCGCTTCTCCCGGCTCCATTTGTCGTCCGGCGGCGTTGCCAGCGTGACTTCCGGCATTTCGATGATTGCTGACTCGCTCATGTCAGTCCCCCTGTGGCTGCACCTTCGCCGTGGCGGGCGGGTTCAGCAGACTCTTCGCGAGCACTTCCTTCGCCCGGTCGAATTCGGGCTGCCAGTGAATTTCCGGCCCGCCGGTCAACATGCAATCGCGAATCTTTTCGAGCGTATTCAGGGCCATGTGCGGGCACTTGTTGCACGCACACGTGATGCCCGGCACCGGCAGATACTTGTGCTGCTTGAACCGGCTTTCGAGCTGCCACATCATGTTCGGCTCGGTCGCGACGAGGAACTCCCGCGGCTCCGTGTACGCCCCGACGAACTTAATCATCGCCTCGGTGCCGCCGATGAAGTCGGCGTGTTCGAGGATGTTCTTCGGGCACTCGGGGTGCGCGATCGTCTCGGCCGTCGGGTGCAGCTTCTTCATTCGCACGAGGTCGTGGACGCTGAAGATTTCGTGAACCATGCACGACCCGTCCCACAGGATCATCTTGCGGCCGGTCACTTCCGACAGATACCGGCCGAGATGCTTGTCCGGTACGAAAAGGATTTCGTCGCCCTCGGGAATCTTGCGGACGACTTCCTCGGCGTTGCCGCTGGTCACGACCCAGTCCGATAGCGCTTTCACGGCCGCGGAACTGTTG
>JBBQCQ010000798.1:0-2045 GCA_038318835.1 Gemmatales bacterium
CGGCCCCCGTCACCCACGGCACGTCGCCGTCCAGGCGATAGCCGGCCGGCGTTGGCGACGCTCGCAACGCTGGGCCGTGGTGAAGTCGCGAGGTCGTCAGCTGCGACAGGCCCACCGTGAGGAACAGTTCGCCGGCCGCCAGCCCCGGCAGGTAGCGGTCCCGCAGGTGGGCCGGCCCCTTCGCCAGTTGGCGGATCGCCGCGTCGCGCTGACTCAGGATGAACGCCATCGTCAGGCATCGCGCCGCAATCGCTTCCGCCCCGCTCAGCAACTCGACCGTGCCACACCCCTGCCCGCCATGTTCGACCGCCACCGGCCACCCCAGGATGCCGGCCTCCCGCATCGCGGCCATCGCCGCCGGCCAGTCTGCGAAACGATCTGCGGCGTCAGCACCATCTACGAGGCATTTTGCGAGATCGGGAGAAAACAGCTTCATCGCACGGGCCACCATGATATGCCGGAAGACCGGACGGGCAGAGCTCGACATGACTCTGGAGTGATTCTATCGGTTATAACGATTCGTCTTTCGCACGAAAGTTTAAATCAAAACTCAAACCCCGTCCGGATTTCCGTCGGAAATCTCCTTCAACTAAATTGCAAGAGGCGTCTAACGCCGTCCGACGATTGGACGATTGCCGCCCCGTGGTCTAGCCTACAGTGCCCATAATTCCGACGCCGGGTACTGCCATGATCGGCCTTCGCGAGCCGGGTGACGAAGTTTTAGCAGGCTACCAACTCATCGCCCCCATCGGCAGCGGTGGGTTCGGCGAAGTCTGGAAATGCTCTGCGCCCGGGGGCCTGCACAAGGCCATCAAGTTCGTCTTCGGCAACCTCAACTCGACCGATGGCGACGCGGCCAAGGCCGAGCAGGAACTGAAAGCCCTCGGCCGGATGAAGGAAGTCCGCCACCCGTTCGTCATCTCGATTGAGCGCATCGACAACCACGGCGGCGAACTGCTCATCCTCATGGAGTTGGCCGACCAGAGCCTGCACGACGCCGTTGTGGCGTGCCACGCGGGCGGGCTAGTCGGCATCCCGCGCGACGTGCTCCTCGGCTACCTCGCCGACGCGGCCGAAGGGCTGGACTATCTCAACGAGAAGCACAATCTCCAGCACCTCGACGTGAAGCCGAAGAACCTGTTCCTCGTGGGCGATCGCGTCAAGGTGGCGGACTTCGGCCTCGTGAAGCACCTCGAACGGCACAGTTCATCCGGCCTCATGGGCGGCGTCACGCCCGTGTACGCGGCCCCGGAGACGTTCGCGAACAAGATTTCCAAGCACTCCGACCAGTATAGCCTCGCGGTTGTGTACCTCGAACTCCTAACCGGCGGGAAGCCGTTCGGCGGGAAGAACATTCGGCAACTCGCGCTCCAGCACATGACCGAGCCGCCGGACCTGACGCTGCTGCCGCCAGAAGACCGGCGGGTGGTCGCACGGGCCTTGTCGAAGAACCCGGACGACCGCTTCCCCAGTTGTGTCGCCTTCGTGAACGCGCTGATGGCAAACAGCGTCGCCACGGTCCTGCGCACCCCGCGACCGGTCGGCGGGCCAACACCGCGACCGGCGCCGGGCCTGGAAACGCCCCCGCCGCGGCCGGCCATCGCCGACCCGAGCGTGACCGCCTCGCGGCTGGATGTGGGCGTGCTGCGGCCGGCCGTGCTGATCGGCGTCGGCAGTTTCGGCCGGCGGGCCATCCAACAACTTCGCTGCCGTCTGCTCGACCGCCTCGGCGACCTGAGCCAGATTCCGAGCTTCCGCTTCCTGTACCTCGACGTGGACCCGGACACGCCGGGCAAACTCGGCGGCGACCGCACCGATGCCGCCATTCAGCCGGAACAACTCGTTCACCTGCCGCTCCAACCGGTGACGAACTACCGCCGCAAGCACCTCGACCCCATCCTGGAGTGGATGCCGCGGGAGAAGCTTTACGCCCTGCCCCGGTCGCTTGCGACAGAAGGTTCGCGGGCACTCGGCCGGCTGGCCTTCTGCGACAACTTCTTGAAGGTCGCGACGCGGCTGAAGACCGAGATTCAAACGGCCATCCA
>JBBQCQ010000799.1:0-2044 GCA_038318835.1 Gemmatales bacterium
GCCCGCTTTCCGCCACAGGGCGAGGGCGGTGGCGACGTGCTTGGCCGCGTCGGCCCGCTCGCTGCCGACCACGCGGGGCATGTCGCCGACGGTGCTGGTGGCAAAGCGGTCCCACCACTCGGCCAGAGCCTGCATCTGAGCGATGAGCCGCTCGACGGTGGCGTTGTCTTCCCCCGCCACGGCCGCCGTCAGGGTGAGGGCGTAGCGGTCGAACTGCCGGCCGATGGTCAGGATCAGTTCTTCCGACCGCGGGTCGCGCACGGTGTCTTCGCGGCCGGGGAAGATCGGGAAGAGGCCTTGAAAGCCGAGGACGTTCCAGGGGTCGATCATCGCCCCACATGCGATGCCGCGGTGAATCAGGTCTTCGGCCTCCGCGAGCAGGTTGGCGGCTTCCAGTGGCCGGCCGGCCTTCGCGGCGAACTCGGCCCCGGTCTGGCGAATGCGGACTTCGCAACTGAACCGCACCGACGGGGCCGGGATGTGCGCCGCCCGTTGCCGAGCCGTGGCCGGGTAGCCCATCGCGGCGAACAGCATTGCCAGCCGCCGCTCTTGCAGGTGGAGTGCCCGCTCGGTGGCGATCGATTGATTCAGGAACTGCCGCACACCGGCGAACGGCTGCTTGAGCTTCGCTGCCTCGGCCCGCAGGCGTTCGCCTTGCTCGCCGGGGAGTTGTTCGAGCAACCGCTTGTAGAACTCGTCGCGGTATCGCGCGATGCGTTGCACGAGCGTGGTGAGCGTGACCGACGAATCGTACACGGCGGGGCCGGAACCGCTGACACCGGCCCCCATAAGGATCGTGCCGGCCAGCACTGCGGCACTCTCGAACAGGCGTTCGCCGTCGAACGGGCCGTTCGGGTTCGGCTTCGCCCAGCGGTACAGGGCGTCGAGCGTCGGTTGCCGCAGGATGAACCGGCGGTAGTTGCCGCGGTTGTCGATGTGGTGCGGGTCCCACTCGCCGAACAGCACGTTCGGGCGTTTCGTTACGGGGTGGAAGTGATCGGCCGCGCGCGGATCGACGGCTAACTCGTCGAGGTTGGCCAACTCGAAGCCGGCCTCTTCACGCAACACCGCGTTCGTCTGACTGAGCAGTTCCAGGGCAGGTTGCACAAGGGCCGCATACGGGCCGGGGGCCACGCCGACGCCGGCAAAGTAGACCGGCACGGCCGCGACCTTCTCGTGCGGATAATATTCGGTCTGTGGTCGGGTTTCGAGGACGGCGATGGGCCGATAGCCAACGTAATCGTCGAGTGCCCGCACTACGGCCTGAGCGAGCACGTCGGCGTCGGTGGCTTGCCGACGGGCCTGTTCGCGGAGGGTGACTTCGCAAGAGCGAGCGAGGAAGAAGGCGGTGAAGAGTTGCGCGTCGGTCTGATGGGCGAGCAGGTCGGCATGATGTCGGCGGTACGCGGTGAGGACCGCATCGAAGGCGACCGTGCGAATGAACTTCGCCGGCGTCAGGTCGCGGAACGCGGCCGAGCCGGACGATTCGAGTTCGTCCGTGGCGGCTGCCAGCCATGCGGCCGTGGTCTTCCACGGCGTCGCATCGTCGGCGTCAATGAGGTACGCGAACACGTCGGCCAAGAGCTTGCGGAACCGCAGGTCGGGCCGGCCATCGGAGAAGTTCAGGTAGCCGAGCAGCTTGCCCGCCTCGAACCGCCGACTGAGTTCCGCGTTGATGCTGTCCATCCACACCATTCCTGAGCACGCCGGGGCAAGTGACCCCGAGTCGTTTCCAATCATCGTAGCAGAAGTCTCCGGGTGAGCAGAGTTCCGTGAGGAACCGGCTGAGGGACCACGCGAGTCACCCGGCACCTGACGGTGTTCGGCTCACTTATTTCTTCTTCAGCGCCGCGTCGAAGAAGGCCGTGACTTTTTCGGTGTTCTCCTTCGAGGTCATGCCCGTGCCGTGGCCGCCGCCTTTCACGACCACGAGTTCGCTCGTCACACCGGCTTTCTTCAGGGCAGCGTGCAACTCTTCGCTCTGCTTCACCGGCACGAGGCTGTCTGCGTCGCCGTGCAGGATGAAGAACGGCGGGTCGTCCTT
>JBBQCQ010000800.1:0-2038 GCA_038318835.1 Gemmatales bacterium
GCGCGGACATCGGGGAAGAGGTCTTCGATGGGCGTGGGCGAGCCGGGGTAGATGGACGTGCCCTGATGTTGCGCCGGGAGGAAGGCGCTGTCCCAGTTCTTGGTGCCGTTCGATGCAAGGCCGCGGTGATCCGGCAGCACCACGAACGTCGGCAGATTCTCGTTCGCGGAGCCAAGCCCGTAACTCACCCAGCAACCCATACCGGGGAACCCGGGGCGGTTGAAGCCGGTGGTCTGGAGCAGCGTGCCCTGGCTGTGGACGCCGGTCTTGCCGACCATGTTGTGAACGAACGCCCACTCATCGGCGACGGCGCCGAGCGGGGCGACGGTGTCGCTGAGCATCCGCTTCGACTGGCCGTAAGGCTTGAAATCCCAGAGCGGCCGTAGCCACGGGCCGAGGCCGTTCTGGAAGGCTTCGACGTGCTCGCCGAAGTTCGCCTCCTGGCCGTGCCGCTTCACCAGTTCCGGCTTGTAGTCGAACAGATCGACGTGGCTCGCCCCGCCGGCCATGAAGAGCTGCACGACGCGCTTCGCCTTCGCCGGGTGGTGCGTCGCCCCGGCCGCGAGCATCTTCGCGAGGGCGATGCCGCCGAGCCCGCCGCCGGATTGGAAGAGGAAGTCGCGACGATTCATGATGGGGTCTCCGGTTCGACGGGCGAGCCGAGCACCGTAAGGTGCCGGGTGTCTGGCGTTGCGATTCACCCGGCGGCTTACGCCGCTCGGCTCGCCAAGTGTTAATCCACGAACACGAACTCGTTCAGGTTCAGCACCATCCGGCAGGCGTTCGCCAGGCCGTGTTCCTTGGCGTACTTCGCCAACTCGTCCGCTTCCGCCGTCGTCGGGTCGCGGCCTAACGCGATCTGGAAAGCCACCGTCACGCGGCCGCGGTCGTTGGTCGCCAGCTTCTCCACGCGGGCGGCGAAGTGCTTCGCCATCGTCAGCATCAGCTTGTTGTTCAAGAGGGCGAGTGCTTGTTGCGGTGTGACCGTCTGGTTCCGCTTTTCGATGGCCAGCGACGGGTCGGCACAGTCGAACGCGGCCAAGAACGGTTCCGGCTTCGACCGCACCGTGAAGCGGTAGACCGCCCGCCGATGCGACTTCGGGTCGTCGGCGTCGTGCAGGTGGTACTCGTAGTGCGGCGAGTGTTCCGGCTTCTCGATCACGAAGTCGCGGAAGCTCGGCCCACCTATGGTCAGGTCGAGCTTGCCGGCCGCGAGGAGGATGCTGTCTCGCACCGCCTCGGCTTCCAACTTACGACGGGTCTGCCGCCAGAGGTAGCGATTGTCCGCGTCATTCGTGATTGGTGATTGGTGATCGGACACCTGCCGGTAGGTCGCGCTCGTCACGATGAGCTTGTGGAGCTTCTTGAAGGAACCGCCGCCGTCGCGGAATTCGACCGCGAGCCAGTCGAGCAACTCGGGGTGCGTCGGCCGTTGGCCCATCTGGCCGAAGTCGTTGGGCGTGTCCACGAGGCCGCGGCCGAGGTGGTACTGCCAGACGCGGTTGACGATGCTTCGCCAGGTCAGCGGGTTGTCGGCCGCCGTCAGCCACTTCGCCAGGGCCACCCGGCGGTCGCCTTCGGTATGCGTTGCCTTCAAGTCGAACGGCAGGCCGAGGGCCGTGATCGCACCGGGCGGCACGAGCTTGCCGGGCTTCGTCACGTCGCCGCGCGGCAGCACGCGAATCTCGCGAGGTTTGCCGCCGGTGCCCGCAAAGTTCCCGCCGCTGGCGAAGGCCGTGCCGATGTACGCGCGGCGGGCGGGTGGGCCGAGTTTCTTCAACTCGGCGTCGACCGTTTGCAGGTCCGCTTTCGCGGCGGCGAGTTGCTTGGCCCCGTCGTCGCCGAGCGATTGCTTTAACACCTCGTCGCGCTGCCGCGTTAGCTTCGCGACCTCGTCAGCCGACAGTTTCGGCCCCGGCGGGGCGAAGCCGTCGGTGAGGTTCGACGCGCGCCAGCGAACCGGAGCCTCGATGGAATCAGCGGCCGTCACCCCCTTGCCGCGGGCCACGTTCGCCCCGGCGGCGTCGAACGCTTCCAA
>JBBQCQ010000801.1:0-2038 GCA_038318835.1 Gemmatales bacterium
AGAACCGGGGGCGTATCGGGCCACGGCGACGGTCACTGCCCCCGACGGCTCGCCGGTTGGCCGTCGCGAGGTGGGGTGGTGCGTGCAACCGGAGGCCGACGAATTCGCCCATCTCGAACCGAACCGCGAGCTACTCGAAGGGATCGCCGCCCGCACGCAGGGCGAGATCGTGCCGGCCGATGGGCTGGAACAATTCATGGCGAATCTGCCGACGCGGAAGGCTCCGCACATGGAAGCGTGGGCCACGCCGTTGTGGCACCGCGGCTGGTACTTCGCCCTCACGCTCGTCTGCCTCGCGGCCGAGTGGGGCTTTCGGCGGCACTACGGGCTGGCTTAACAGGAGTGAAACGATGATCCCATTCCTCGCCGTTGCCCTCAGCCTCACGGCCGCGGAACCGCGACCGTCAGTGGTCGTCGTCGTCGGGGCGGCGGGGGCGGCCGAGTACGAGGCGACCTTCCAGAAGTGTGCCGACCGCTGGCGAAGTGCTGCGGAGAAGGGGGGTAACACCTTCACACTCATTGGCCGCGACAAGTCGGACGCCGACCGCGAGCGGTTGCAGAAGGTGCTGGCTCACGAGGCAACCGGAACTTCGCAGCTATGGCTCGTGCTGATCGGCCACGGCACCGACGATGGCCGCGAGGCCCGGTTCAACCTCCGCGGCCCCGACGTAATGGCCCGCGAACTGGCCGACTGGCTCGTGCCGTGCAAACGGCCGGTCGCGGTGGTGAACGGTGCCTCCGCGAGTGGGTCGTTCATCAACTTGCTTTCGGGGCCGAACCGTGTGGTGGTTACGGCCACCCGCAGCGGCAGCGAGACGAACTACGCCCGCTTCGGGGAGTACCTCGCGGAATCGCTCGACGACCCAACCGCCGATGTGGACCGCGACGGGCAAGTGTCGTTGCTCGAAGCGTTCCTCACGGCCTCGCACCGCGTCGGCGAGTTCTACCGCGGCGAATCCCGGCTGGCCACCGAACACGCCCTGATCGACGACAACGGCGACAAGCTCGGTTCGTCGGCCGACTGGTTCCAGAGCGTGCGGGCGGTGAAGCGGGCGAAGGACGGAGCCGCGGCCGACGGCGTTCGTGCCCACCAGTGGCACCTCGTGCCCAGCGAACGGGATCGCACGATGCCGGCCGCGGTGAAGCAGCGGCGGGACGAACTCGAACAGGGCCTCGCGGCCCTTCGCGAGCAGAAGGTCAAACTCGGCGAAGACGATTACTATGCGCGCATCGAGAAGGTGCTCGTCGAACTCGCGCGACTCTACACCGAAAAATAACTCACGGCCGCCAGGTTGGGCGGCCACCCTCGATTGGGGCTTCGTCCTTCGCCAGTACCTTCGCGTTCGTGCCGTCGGCGTCCATGACGTAGTACGCCCCCTTTGCGTCACCCGTCTGCGAGTAGTAGGCGATCCGCTTGCCGTTGGGCGACCACGCCGGGTAGGCGGTCAGGCCGCCGAGCTTCGTGAGTTGTTGCAGGTTCTTGCCGTCGGCGTCGATGGCGTACAGGTCCAGCCCCGCCCCTTCGCCGTGCGCCCAGACGATTTTCTTGCCGTCCGGCGACCAGGCTGGGTAGGCGTACCCCGTCGGGTTTCCCTTCGCGTGCAAGTTCTTCGCGTTCTTCCCATCGGCCGACATCGTGTACAGGCGGAAGCCATCTTTATCGCGGAAGGAGACGAACGCGAGGGTTTTGCCGTCCGGCGAGAAGGCCGGGTCCCACCCGTCGTCGCCGACTCGCTTCGGCTCGCCGCTGCCGTCCGCGGGTGTCATGCAGATGTCCGACCACCCGTCGCCACGGCCGCGGGTGAAAGCGATCGACTTGCCGTCGGCCGACCACGTAGGCACGCGGGCCGGCTGTTCCCCCTTCGTGACCGGCTTCACGTTCGTGCCGTCGGCGTCCATCACATAAACGTGCATGATCCCCGCCCGGTCGGAACAGAACGCGATCTTCGACCCGTCCGGCGACCACGTCGGGTACGCGTTTGTGGCCTTGCTATCGGTCAGGTTCACTTCGTTGCCGCCGTCGTCGTCCACCAGGAAG
>JBBQCQ010000802.1:0-2037 GCA_038318835.1 Gemmatales bacterium
GCGTTTATCCGCGTCCATCTGCGGCGAAATCAGGTTTTCCCGCTGCCGCCCAACAGATACCCCAAGATCGCGTGGGCGGAGTCGTCGAGCGGTTCCAGGCGGTGGACGGTCAGGCGTTCGGTCACGACGAGGCGGCCGAAGTCGCGGAAGAACGTCTTCGGTAAGTGTGCCCGCACGGTCACGGTGTTGCCGGCCACGTCCACGCCGGTCACTTCGTCGAGCGAGAGGAGCAGCTTCGCCACGTCCTTCGGTCGGTCCACGTCGATACGCACCGAAAGCGGGAAGTCTTCGAGCATCTCGCGAATCTTTTGCAGCGTGCCGACGGCCGCCACCCGGCCGCGGGCCATGATCGCGACGTGGTTGGTCAGCTTCTCCAACTCTTCGAGTTCGTGACTCGACACAAGTAAACCCATGCCCTGGGCGGCGAGCGAGCGGAACAGGTCGAGCAGTTCCTGCCGGCCGACGGGGTCGATGCCGGAGAGCGGTTCGTCCAGGACGAGCAGTTGTGGGTCGGTGAGCAGGGCTTGTGCGAGCTTCACTCGCTGCCGCATCCCTTTCGAGTAGCCGCGGAGCTTACGGCTCGCTCGGTCGCTCATGCCAACGCGGTCGAGCATCGCTTCGGTGCGCCGCTTCGACTCGGCCGCCGGGTAGCCGCACAGGTCGGCCATCGTGCGGACGAACTCGCGGCCGGTCATGTCCTCGTAGAAGGAGTCCACGTCGGGGCAGTAGCCGACCAGCCTGCGGGCCTGCCAGTGCCAGGCGTCCACCCCGGCAACGGTCACACGGCCGAGCGTTGGGCGAATCTGCCCGGTGGCGAGTTTCATCAGCGTGGACTTGCCCGCTCCGTTTGAGCCGACGAGGCCGGTGATGCCGCCGCGGAGTTCGAGCGTCACCTGGTTGAGCCCGAGAACCTGGCCGTACCACTTGGAGACTTGCTCGAAGAGGAGCAGGGGTCTGGGGTCTGGGATCTGGGGTCTGGCAAACGCCGCCACCGGACGCGGAACTTGGAAGGCCGACACGTAGTTTTGTTCTGCCATACCCCGAACCCCAGACCCGATTTTACGAGATGATCTCGACGGCCTGAATGCGCCGCCGCAGGTAGAGCAGACACCCCGCGATCACGACCCCGCACGCGGCGGCCGCTTCCCAGAACTGCGGCTGCGGGCCGCGGGCGGAATCGTGCGATGCGCCCAGGCACCAGAGGCCGACGAGGTAGAGGTCGTTCCACAGGTCGATCAGCCGCCACCGCACGTCGAGGTTCGCCCCTTCGACCAGCATCGAAGCGAGCAGTCGCGTGAGCACGAACAGGCCGGTCCAGACCATGATGAGCGGCACCGTCTTCCGCACCCACACGGCCGTCGCGATCAGCAAGAGGCCGAGCGTCAGCGTGAGGGCGGCGCCGTAGCCGACGATGCCGAGGAGTTCGCGGAGGTGGTCGACGTAGTACGACTGCCAGTCGTACAGCAGGCCGGCTTGCAGGTAGAGAACGAACGCCGGGACCGTGGTCACGAGGTTCAGGAACAGGCCGATGGCGAGGAATTTGCCGAGCAGGTAGTGCCGCCGGCCGATCGGCTTGGACAGGTAGAACGGCAGGCTGCCGTGGGCGAAGTCGTTGCCGACGAGGACCGCCCCGGCCAGCGCCAGGACGATCATGACGATGTACCCCTGGAACCAGATGAAGTTCGCGAACGTGTGGGCCGAGCCGTTGAGGTTGAGGCGGTCGAGGAACTTCGTCACTTCGCCGAGCCGCACCGGGATGCCGCCGAACTGCACCGTCTGCTGGGCCGTCTGCTGCTGAATCCAGACGATGAGGTACTGCCCGTAGAAGAAGAAAAAGAACACCATGAGGGCGAGGGCGTACAGCCCCCAGAAGAGTTTCCGCCGGGCGAGCAGCACCAGCGACGTGCGGGCCATCGCCCACGAGCCGTTGGTCGGCCCGCGGAACTCGCCCCGCCAGGGCCGGTAGCGGAGCAAGTTGTCGGTGACGGTGGGCATTTCAAGAGGTCAGAAATCAGTGATCAGAAGTCAGTCAAAACC
>JBBQCQ010000803.1:0-2019 GCA_038318835.1 Gemmatales bacterium
ACGAATCATGCTCACCGCACGGGAAATCGCCGACCGGGTTCGCCGCTCGCGGCAGAACGCCTGGGAAAAATCCGACTCGGCCACGGCCATCGTTGCGACGGAGAAACTCGCGGGCGAAGATGACGCCGCCGTCCGTCGGGCGGTCACGGAAGCCGGTTACGAGGGGAAGGAATTCGACGACATGG
The DNA here is from genome assembly GCA_038318835.1 of Gemmatales bacterium. Lineage (GTDB taxonomy): Bacteria > Planctomycetota > Planctomycetia > Gemmatales > Gemmataceae > Limnoglobus. Next base: position 186 of record JBBQCQ010000803.1, read on the forward strand.
TGAAGCACGTCTCGCAACTCGTGGTAGGGCAAGTCGAGGCTCTCGCCGACGACCAACCCGCCACCGGCGGCGACTGAATCGCTCGAAATGACGTTTTCCACGCACCTGGACTCTCGCACGGTTGCCCATGCCCCGGTTCACGAACGTCGCCTTGTATCGCTTCGCCCCGCTCGCCGACCTGAAGCCACTCCGCGAACGCCTGACGGCCGTCTGCCGCGTAGGGAACCTGAAGGGTACGATCCTGCTGAGCACCGAGGGAGTGAACCTGTTCGTAGCCGGGCTGCGGGCCGACGTTGATCGTTTGCTCGCGGAACTCGAAGGCGTGCCGGGCCTGGAAAAGCTGGAGGCCAAGTTCAGCGAAAGCGACGATCAGCCGTTCACGCGGATGCTCGTGAAGATCAAGAAAGAGATCATCCCGTTCGGCGTGCCCGGCATCGACCCGGCCCGTGACCCCGCCCCGAAATTGTCGCCGCGTGAGTTGAAGGAATGGCTCGACGCCGGCCGGCCCGTCACGCTGCTCGATACGCGCAACCAGTTCGAGGTCGATCTCGGCACCTTCAAAAATGCCCAGCCCATCGGCATCGCGAACTTCCGGGAGTTCCCAGCCGCGGTCGGGCGGCTGCCCGACGAGATGAAGCGGCAGCCGATTGTGATGTTCTGTACGGGCGGCATCCGGTGTGAGAAGGCTGGACCGTACATGCGGCAGGTCGGATTCGAGCAGGTCTATCAACTCGATGGCGGCATCCTGAAATACTTCGAGGAGTGTGGCGGCGACCACTACGAGGGTGAGTGCTTCGTCTTCGATAAGCGCGTCGGCCTGGAAGCCAGCCTGGAACAGTCCGGGAAGGCGCTCTGCTTCGTCTGCCAGTCGCCACTCACGGAACAGGATCAGGCCAACCCGCGGTACGTCGAGAGCGTATCCTGCCCTCACTGCTTTCGGACGAGCGAGGAACTTCGCGTTCGCGAGAGAGCCGAGCATCAGGCCACGATCCTGCGGGTGACGACACCCCTGCCGGGCAGCGTGCCCTACGAGAATGTGCGGCCGATCGCTGTGCCGATGACGCTGGCAGGCCGAACGCTTTTGGATGGCCTCTGTGCCATCTTCTCGCATGTGCCTCGTGAAGAATGGCGGACGGCGTGCGATGCGGGTCGCATCTTGAACGCGCATCAGGAACGCGTGTCGGCCGATCACGTGCTTCGCGGCGGCGAGCAGTATCGGCACCGGCTGCCGATGGCTCGCGAGCCAGACGTGAACGCCGACGTGTGCATCCTGCACGAAGACGAGGCGATCCTGGTGCTGAACAAGCCGGCACCGTTGCCAGTTCACCCGTGCGGGCGGTTCAACAAGAACAGCCTGCAAATGATCCTCCGCGAAGTCTACGCACCCCAGAAGCCGCGGCCGGCTCACCGGCTGGATGCAAACACGACCGGCGTCATGGTGTTCACGCGATCGTCGCAGTTCGCCAAACTCCTGCAGCCGCAGTTCGAGCGCGGGACGGTCGAGAAGGGCTACCTCGCCCGCGTTCACGGCCACCCGTCAACCGATGCGTTCACCTGCGATGCTCCGATCCGCGAAGCCGCCGGCGAGGTTGGTGCCCGCGACATCGACGCCAAGAATGGCCTGCCGGCCCGCACCGACTTCCGCGTGGTACAGCGGTTCGCTGACGGCACAAGTCTCCTCGATGTGCGACCGCTTACGGGGCGGACAAACCAAATTCGCGTCCACCTCTGGCACCTCGGGTTCCCGATCCTCAACGATCCGCTGTACCTGCCGGGTGGCGAAACCGGCGGCACGGCGATTGCGTTTCCGACCGCGAACCAACTTTAAATCCCT
>JBBQCQ010000804.1:0-2015 GCA_038318835.1 Gemmatales bacterium
AGTCGTGTGGGCGATGGCGGCCGAGAGTTCGAGTAGGCGAGCGGCGACATCGTCGAGCGACGCAAACGCCGTGGCCTGCGCGTCGGAGAGCGTGCCGGTGCGAAAGGCGCGAACGAACTGAGGATCGAGGGAAGTCACACCCCTGTCGTATCGACACGACGAAAATGCGCCAGAGCCAGTTCAGCGGGCTCAAGGGTTACAAGAATTTTACAGGCAAGTGAGGTTTCATCACGTTTGTGGACACATTCGACTCGGTGTTCGCAACGGACGCATGACGGGCTTCGCCCGCGGGACAAAGGCGATCCCCTTTACGGCCCCCATTGGGAGCAGCCGAACAGGTCCGGCGCGGATGGAGATCGGCCATCGGTCCCGTGGCGCGGCCTGGCCACGAACTTCGCGGCGTGTAAGGGATCCGAGGTCTTGCCGACCGCATGCGACCGAAGGTCACCCCTCGGGCCGGGTTCCAGAAATCACGTGAGAATGTCCTTGACGACGCGGGCGGGGCGGCCGTCGGTCAGTCGCTGGGCCTTGCCGCCGTGGTGGTAGACGAGTTTGTCGTGGTCGAGGCCGAGCAGGTGCAGGAGCGTGGCCTGGAAGTCGTTCGGCGTGACGATGTTCTCGGCAGCCCGGTGACCCACCTCGTCGGTCGAACCATAGGTCATGCCGGCCTTAATGCCGCCGCCGGCCAGCCAACACGTGAACCCCTGACCGTTGTGGTCGCGGCCGGCCTTATCATTCAGTTCACCCTCGCACACCGGCAGCCGGCCGATCTCGCCGCCCCAGTGGACGATCGTCGTGTCGAGGAGGCCACGCTGCTTCAAATCGGTCACGAGGGCCGCGGCCGGCCGGTCGGTCCGCTTGCAGATGGCCGGGAGGGTGCTGCGAAGGGAGTTGTGGTTGTCCCACGGCTGTCCGCCGAGGAACAGTTGCACGAAGCGAACGCCCCGCTCGACCAGCCGGCGGGCGATGAGGCACCGCGTGCCGTACTCGCGGGTTTCGGGCTTGTCCAGGCCGTACAGCACCTTCACCTTCTCCGGCTCCTTCGACACGTCAAGGGCCTCCTTCGCGGCCGTCTGCATCGACGCCGCGAGTTCGTAACTGGCGATGCGGGCCTCCAGGTCGGCCTCGCCGGGGCGGGCGGCCAGGTGGCGGCGGTTCAGTTCCGCGAGCAGGTCGAGGTTCTGCCGTTGCGTCGTGCCGTCCACGTCCGGCGGCGGGTCGAGGTTCAAAATGCGCGGCTCCTTCGGCCGCAGCACCGTCCCCTGGTACAGCGGCGGGAGGAAGCCGCAGTCCCAGTTGTTCGCCGCGTCCACCGGCGGGCCGCCCGGGTCGGACAGCACCATGTACGCCGGCAGGTTGCGGGACTCGGAGCCCAGCCCGTACACCATCCAGCTCCCGAGCGTCGGCCGGCCGGTGACGCCGGCGATGCCGCCGTGGAAGTAGCGGATCGACACCTCGTGCCCGTTGAACCCGGTGTGCATCGACCGGACCACGCACAGGTCGTCCACCACCCCGGCGGTGTGCGGCAGCAGCTCGGACACCTCCGTGCCGCACTTCCCGCGGCGCTCGAACTTCCACGGGCTGCCGAACAGCGTCTTGCTCGCCCGGTTGACGAAGCTGTACGTCACGTTCCCGCCGTAGTCCTTGCCGCTCATCCGGCTCAACTCGGGCTTCGGGTCGAACAGATCGACGTGGCTCGGCCCGCCGTGCATGAAAAGCGAGATCATGGCCTTCGCCTTCGGGGCGAAGTGCGGCGACCGCGGGGCGAGGGTCGGGGTCGGGTTCTCGCCCGGCTTCGACGGGCCGGCGAGGAGCCCGTCGCGGCTCAGAAGGTCGGCGAGCGCGAAGAATCCGACCCCGGCGGCCGTCCGCGAGAGCACGGCGCGGCGCGTTGGGGTGAGTGAGGGGTGAGGCGTCATGGTCGGCGCTTCTCTCTTCAAGGTTTAACGATCCAGTCACCTGGACGAACACCAAACCCCGCCACGAGCCGCGACCGCAAGGGAGCGGCTGGTCCG
>JBBQCQ010000805.1:0-2012 GCA_038318835.1 Gemmatales bacterium
CGAACGGAGTTGGTCGAGTTCTGCGTGATAGCCTTCCCGGATCAGGCCGCCTTCCTTCGCGGTCTGCGGCAGGTCGTCGGCGAGCGAGGTGTCGAGCAGTTCGCGGAGGTCGGGGCAGAGTTCCAGCTTGCTATCGAGTTCGGCGAGAAGGGCCGAGCGACGGGCGGCAAGTTTCGCCTTGAACTTCGGCAGCAGTCGCAGCGTGCGGGCGATGGCTCCCAGGTCACGCGGTGTCGCCCGGCCGGTCGAAGCGCGGGTGGTCAGGCGTTGAAGGTCCGGGGCGGATTCCAGCAGCGAGCGCAGGTCGCCGCGGAGGGCGTGTTCGCGGAGCAGTTCCTCGACCGCGTCCAACCGCGCGTCGATGGCCGCGACGCTGTTGAACGGTGCGAGCAGGGCGTCGTGCAGGTAGCGGGCGCCCATCGGCGTGACGGTGCGGTCCATCACCGCGAGCAGCGAGCCTTCGCGGTTGTTGTCGCGGAGGGTGCGCGTCAGTTCCAGGCTGCGGCGGGTGACTTCGTCCAGGACGAGGTGCGAATCCGCCCGATGGCGCACAAGGCGGCGGACGTGGGCGAGGCTTGCCCGCAGCGTCTCTTGCAGGTAGTGAAGGATCGCCCCGGCCGCGATCAGGCACGGTTGACCGTCGTCGAAGCCGAAGCCGGTGAACGTCGAAACGCCGAACTGCTGGCGAAGGGCGTTCGTGGCTGTCACCGGGTCGAATGTCCAGTCCGGCCGTGGCGTGGTCGTCTTCGGCGGGTGGGCGGCGATCAGGGCACAGATTCCGTCGGCGTCCGACTCCATGAACAGGCACTCGGCCGTGACGATGCGGGCGAGTTCGTCCGCGAGGCGACTCGAATCGACATCGCAGGCGACGAAATGGCCGGTGGACGGATCGACCCAGGCGAGGCCGACGGGGCCGGCCTTCGTGCGAATAACGGCCGCGAGGTGGTTCGCGCGGCGGGGATCGAGGAGTTCGTCTTCGGTGATGGTGCCGGCCGTGACCACGCGGCTGACCTCGCGGCGGATGATCTTCTTGCCGGGGCCGGGTTCCTCCATCTGCTCGCACACGGCGACACGGTGCCCAGAGCGGATGAGGATGCCGAGGTAGTGGTCGAGCTTCTCGATCGGCACACCGGCCATCGGGATTTTTTCGTCCCGCTTCGTCAGCCGGATGCCGAGGACGCGGGAGCCAACGACGGCGTCGTCCTCGAAGAGTTCGTAGAAGTCGCCGTTGCGGAACATCACCATCGCGCCGGGGTGGGCCTTCTTGGCGTCCCAGTACTGCTGCATCATCGGCGTGAGCGGGGCATCGGCCATGGTCGGAGAATCTCGGTCGCAGGTTCGTCGGGGTGATGACACTTTATCGTCCGTTGCTGCCCCGGAAAATGCACGAAGCCCGCCAGATGGCGGGCTTCCTCGCGTTCGCGGCCGCGTCATTCCTCGTCGGGCGGCGACTTCTTCTTCGCCATCGTCACGACGTTGCCCTTGCCGTGGTACGTCACGTCGGTCATGAAACAGCGGATCATGTACAGGCCGCGGCCGCAGGCCCGTTCGAGGTTCTCCGGGATCGTCGGGTCGGGCACGTCTTCAGGGTTGAACCCGATGCCTTCGTCTTCGATGCGCACATCGAACTGCTCGGGGGTGATTGTGTAATGCACGTGGACGTGCTTGTCGGCGTCGAGTTGGTTGCCGTGCTTCATCGCGTTGACGAGGGCTTCTTCCATCGCCAACTCGATGTGAAACATGTCCCGCTCGCCGAAGTTATGGGCCTGGAGAGCGTCCTTGATGTCGGACTGCACCCGGCGAACCTCGGCCAGCGCGGTGGGTAACGTCTCGTTTACGTCCGTAGCGGTCGAATGCATTGGCGATACCGCAGAAATGCCCGCGGGCGGCCGTCGCCAGCCGCCCCACGTTCGTTAGAAGGAGTTGAGTCCGGTGGCCTCGTCCTTGACGATCTTCAACATCTTGTCGAGCTTGGTCAGCGTGAAAATCTCCAGGATAGCCTTGGAGATGTT
>JBBQCQ010000806.1:0-2010 GCA_038318835.1 Gemmatales bacterium
CCGCCCCCACCCCACCGGCGACACATGACCAGCTTCATCTTCGAGAAAGCCCCGTTCCCCTCCTGCCATGCCTCGACGCTCGTCGAACACGCACCCGGCCGGTTGATGGCCGCGTGGTTCGGCGGCAAGGACGAGGGCGCACCCGACGTGCAAATCTGGGCCAGCACCTTCGATGGCAAGACCTGGACCGAACCGCAGGTCCTCGGCACGCAGCCGAAGCAGCCGTGCTGGAACCCGGTGCTGTTCAAGCTCGCCGACGGCACCCTCGCCCTCTGGTACAAGGCCGGGCCGAGTCCCGCCACGTGGGTCGGCTTCGTGCGGCGGTCGGCCGACGCCGGCAAGACGTGGTCGAAGCCCGAAGTCATGCCGGCGAGTTTCTACGGCCCCGTGCGGGCGAAGCCGATCCAGTTGAAGAACGGCACCCTGCTTGCCGGCACGTCGGTCGAAGCCGGGGCGGGGGCCACCCGCACGTGGACGCCGTTCGTCGATCGTTCGACCGACGGCGGCAAAACTTGGTGGCGGTCGTCGCCGTTCAACCTGCCCGGCAAGCACGCCCAGATTCAACCGACCCTGTTCGAAGCCGCCGACGGCCGCATCGTCGCGCTCGTGCGGTCGGCCAACCCGCTGAAGGTGTGCCGCTCCGAATCGAGGGACGGCGGCAAGACGTTCACGCCGGCCGTCGAGACGGAGTTGTTCAACCCGAGCGCCGGCATCGACGCGGTGAAGACGACGGCCGGCGACGTGTTTTTGATTTACAACCCGGTGCCCATCGGCCGCGTGCCGCTAAGCCTCGCCCGCTCGACCGACGACGGCCAGACGTGGACGAAGGTCCGCGACCTGGAGACCGAACTCGGCGAATACTCCTACCCGGCCATCATCCAGTCGACCGACGGCATGTTGCAGATGACCTACACCTGGCGGCGGACGCACATCAAGCACGTCGCCATCGATCCGGCGACGCTGCGAAAGTAACGGCCGGCCGCTCTTCCCTCGTGCCCGCGGGATACAGTAGACTCACGATTCACGATTCCCCCGAGCGACCGACTTATGCGCTTCGTTCTGACTATCTGCTTCGCCACTATCGCCGCGTCCGCATGGGCGGGTTCGTCCAACTCGCTGCTCGACGTGTCGGCCGACGGCAAGCGGTTGCTCGTCGCCAATACCGACAGCGGCACCGTGACGGTGGTGAACCTGACCGACCGCAGCCTGCTGTGCGAACTGCCGGCCGGCGACCACCCGGAAGGCACCGCGTGGGCCGGCAAGGTCGGCCTCGTCACCGTCTATGGCGACGACCGCGTGCTGTTCCTCGACGCCGACGCGAAGGCCATCACGCACATCCTGCAAGTGGACGACGAACCCTACGGCATCGTCACCACGAAAGACGGCAAGACGGCGTTCGTTTCGCACGACTACCCCGGCAGCATCAGCGTGATCGACGTGGCCGCGAAGAAAGTCGCCCGCACGTTCAAGGTCGGCGAAGGCTGTCGCGGGTTGGCCCTGTCGAACGACGAGAAGACCCTCTACGTCAGCGAGTTCTTCACGGCAAAGCTGCTGGCCGTGGATGTGGCGACGGGCAAAGTCACCGACCGCTGGGCGGGGTATGCCTCCGACAATCTCGCCCGCCACGTCGTGCTGCACCCGACCCGGCCGAAGGCGTACCTGTCGCACCTGCGGAGCAACCTCGCGTTCTTCAACGCCCGCAGTTCGATTTTCCCGGAAATGTCCATCTGCGATTTGTGGACGAAGCCCGCCACCGAGAAGCGCCGCCGGACGATCGCCCTCGACACCTTCAACGGCGTCCGCGTCATGGCTAACCCGTGGGAGTCGGCCTTCTCTCCCGACGGCAAGAAGCTCTACACCGTGTACGCCGGCACCAACGACGCGAACGTGTGCGGCGTGATCGACGACGACTACCACGAGATTCGGCCGCTGACCATCGCCCCCCTCGGCAAGAATCCACGAGCCGTGCGGGTGAATCCGACCAACGCCGAAGTGTACGTCTACAACGCG
>JBBQCQ010000807.1:0-2006 GCA_038318835.1 Gemmatales bacterium
TCGATTGGCTTCTTGAACGCTCGTATGTCCCAGTTCATCAGCAGATTCACAACGAACGCCTCACGGCGTTCCAGGTCCACTTCCACTTCAATCGTGGTCGGCTTCCCCGGTGGGATGTCTCGCATCTCGCGTAGCACGGGATCTTCGCGGCCCGTGCCGACGACCATGAACGCGGCAGGCACGGCGCGATTGTCCGCCCCGACCGCCGCGATGGACATCGTCACCTTGTACCGGCCCGCGTTCGGCACCGCTGTCGTGGCGCATAGGCCGTAGCGTGGCAGTTTGCTGTAGAAGATGAGCGTGTCACCATCGAGCTTGCAGCTTCGCGTGAGTGTCTGCTGGAAGTTCGATCCCTTCTCGGTCATCGTGCGACCGGTGCGGCGGTCGCTGAACGGAATCGGTGGATACAGCGGCACCACAGACTGCACTGCCTTTTCCGCCGCTTCAAGATACAGCAGTTGGTGCGTCGCTGATAGGTCGAGGGCCGCGCCGATGTTGTCGAAACCCGCGACCGAGTTTTCTTCCGGCAGCATCTCCTTGATGGCGACCTTCGAGCCGAGCAGATCGCGAAGCGTGTTCTCGAACTCCGTCGCGTTGAGCCGACGAACCGCAACGCGGCCGTACTTCTGCTGCCGAGCCAGCGATACGGCGTGCAACTCCTTATGGAGTGACGTGGTCGCGACCTTCAGGTCTGCTTCAACGGGACGCTCGCGATTCTTGGGGGGCATCGCGCCCGACGTGAGCGTATCGTGAACGTTCGTCCAGATCGCGGCAGTTCGCTCATCTCGCAGGTCGTCTGAAAGATTGTCGAGCCGGAGGTTCGCCTTCTGAGTCTCAGGGCCGTGGCAGCTCACACAATGAGCCTCGATCAGCGGCTTGACTTTGGCTTTGAATGAGGCCGAGTTGTCCTGTCCCGAGGCAATCTGGGTAGCCAGGGCGAAGCCAACGACCAAGAGCGAAAGAGGTATGTGGGTCATCATGGGCCGGGGTGGGAAGGATGCCTACTTCAGCAGTGTCGCAATGGGGGCACCCTTCGACAGCGCGATCGGGCGGTCGGCTTGGTCGTGGATTTCACCAGCCGGGTCGATGCCCAGGCAGTGGTAGATCGTGGCTACGAAGTCGGCGGGCGTCACCGGGTTCTCGGCCGGTCGGCCGGCGATCTTGTCCGACTTGCCGTACACCTGCCCGCCCCGGATGCCGCCGCCGGCGAACAGCACGCTGTAGCAGTCCGGCCAGTGTTCGCGGCCCGCGTTGCTCCGGGTGATTTTCGGCGACCGGCCGAACTCGGCGGCCACCACGACGAGCGTTTCGTCGAGCTTCCCCTCGTTCGTCAGGTCGGTCATCAGCGCGTGGAACGCCCGGTCGAACGGCGGCACGAGGTCGTCCTTGTGGGCCGAGAAGTTGTTCCAGTGCGTGTCCCAGGCGAACCCGTTGACGCCCTGCGTCCGCTGCCAGTTGCACTGCACCAGCCGGCAACCGCTGTCGAGTAGCCGCCGGCCGAGCAAGACACTTTGGCCGAAGAGGTTCCGCCCGTACCGTTCGCGATCGTCCTTCGACACGGCCGACAGGTCTACCGCTTTTCGCACGCCGTCGGACGACAGCACGTCCACGGCTTTCGCCCGCGAGTCCCGCATCGTCTGGCTGACGGCCAGGTCGTTCAGCTCGCCGGTCTGCGCGTTCAACTGATCGACCAGCGACAGCCGCCGTTTCACCGCGTCGGCAGGGAGGTTCGCGGCCAGCGGCAGGTGATCGAGCTTGAAGCCGTCGTCGTTCGGGTTGCCGCCGGTCAGCAGCGGATCGTACTTCGGCCCGAGCGCCCCGGCGAACTGTCCTGCCCGCCGGCCGCCGGCCACGTCCATGCGGTGCGGCACGATCGCCCACGGCGGCAGCGGCCCCTTGCCGGGGGCGAGCTTCGCCAGGCACGCGCCGAGGTGCGGCATGTCGGCCCGCGCCATCGAGTTCACGTCGCTGACCGAGCCGAGGTACGGGTAGCCGGTGAACATCCA
>JBBQCQ010000808.1:0-2004 GCA_038318835.1 Gemmatales bacterium
GTGAAGATCGGCCCGCTGTCCGCCGACCCGCCGAAGGAGTGGAAGGCCGAGAAACCCGCCAACCGGCTACGGTCGTTCCAGTTCAAGATTCCCTCCGGCGAAGAGGGCGTGGCCGACGCCGAGATCATCGTGTCGCCAGAAGCGAAGCCGAAGCCCGACTCCTACTTCCCCGGCTGGAAGAACCAGTTCACGCCGCCGGACGGCAAGACGATCGAGGACGTCGCGAAGGAGTCGAAGGCCGAGGTCGGCGGTGCGACGCTGCACACGCTCGACGTGCATGGCACCTGGAAGTTCAAGGAGCGGCCGTTCGACCCGAAGTCGAAGGAGGAAGTGCGGCCGGAGTATCGCGCCATCTGGGTGCTGGCCGTGCAGAAGGACGAGGCCACCTACCTCCGCTTCAGCGGCCCCGAGAAGGTGATCGAGAAGCACAAGAAAGCGTTCGACGACTTCCTGAAATCGCTGAAGTAATCGGGCGAAGCCCGCCGACGAACGAACGTCAACTCGCTCCGCCGGCCGAGGGGGCCTTCAAGGAAGGCATCGCGAACCACAAGCTGCTGTTCCACGGGTCGCGGATTTGGCCGCCCAGAACCGCCACGGTCGGCCGGACTTCGTGGAGTCGCTCCGCGAGCGAATCGCGAATCGCGTATGCGTGCATGATCGACCCGCCACGCGGGGCGACGCTGAAGGCGGCGTTCGAGAAACTGGAGATTTCGACGGGCGAAGCCCAGGGACGAACGTCCCTGAGCTTCGTCCGAAACAGATTAACTTCAACTCTCCCCGACCGGAATCCGGCCAGCCAGTTCCTGCAACTCTTTCGATCGCTCGACTTCTTGCACCCACTCGGCCGGGAAGGCTTCGATTCCGCAGCGTCCGCCGACCATCGCGCCGGCCAGCGTTGCGATGCTGTCGCTGTCGCCGGGCGTGTTCGCACCTTCCAGGATCGCCGCCATCGGGTCGTCGGGGTGGCGGGAGAAGATGTACATGGCCGCCGCGATGGCCTCGTGGGCGGCCCACGCCCGCAGGCGGTCGAGCGTGACGGTCGGTTCCACGCCGGTGCGAGCGTCTTCCACGGCCGTCGCCATCATGGCGGCCGTGCGGGCACTGTACCGACAGGCGGCCGCGACCATCTCGGACGTGACCACGTCCGGTGGTTGTCGCCGGCGGATGCGAGCCATGCCCACGGCCATCGCGGCCGACGCCGCCAGCGCGATCGGATCGCGGTGGGTCAGCTTCGAGTGCTCGACGGCCCACGCCTCGGCCTTGTCCAGATCGTCCGCGAAGACGAGGCCGAACGGGTACGCCCGCATGACCGACCCACACCCGCCGGCCGTCGGCCCGCCCGCCTCCCGCCACGGCACGCCGCGGGCCAGTGCCCGACAGCCGGCCAGGCAATTGTTCCCCGGCGCACGGTGACCGCCCTGCGGCCGGTCGGCCCACTCGACGAAGCCGGCCGCCATCCGCGTCATCGTCTCGTCGAGGTCGCCGCCCGAGTCGAGCAGCGTTCGCAGGACGATCTCGGCCATCTGTGTGTCGTCGGTGTACGGGGCGAAGCGTTCGCCGTTGCGGTCCCAGTACAACTCAAACTTCGTCACGCCGGCTGGGCCGTACCGCTGGTGGATCGACTGGAACGAACTGACGAACTCGGTCGGGTGCCCCATCGCATCGCCGATGGCTCCGCCGAGAACGGCCCCAAGGTTCATCGACGCGGCCGACACCGTCGGCGGGTCGAACACGGGCACGTTCGGACTCGGCCGCGGCTCGGCGTCGGGTTCGTCAAACAGCGACGGTTGCGGATTGGCATCGGACATTGGCTTTCCTCTGTGGTCGGTGTTATACGCGAAAATGGGTTGCCACCAGTCGAAGTGACGACGTGAACAAGGCATTCCCAACCACGGCCGAGAGGGTATACTAAAGCGGTAACTGAGGTGCGGCATGAGTACGACGATTGTGGAACCAAAACTGACGATTCGTATCGCCGATCCGATTCGGGAAGACCCTCAACTC
>JBBQCQ010000809.1:0-2000 GCA_038318835.1 Gemmatales bacterium
GGCCACCTTCAGGCCCAGATCGCCGAACGCCTCGAACTGCTTGAGCAGTCCGCCGTTCTGGTCCCACAGCTTCGTGATCTTGTCGCGGCCGGTCGAAGCCAGCTTGCCATCGTGGCCGAACTTCACGCTCGCGGTGCCGCCGCCGTGGGCCGCCCAGGTGCGGGTCTGCCCGCCGTTCTCCATCTCCCACAGGCGGATGGAATTGTCTTCGCTGGAACTGGCGAGGCAGTTGGAATCGTCCCGCCAGCTCAGGTCGGTAATCATGGCCGTGTGCCCGCGTAGGCTGAAGTACTCGCGGCCGGTGAACGCCTCCCACACGAACAAGCCGCCGCTACGGTCGCCGGTGGCGAGCAGCACGCCGTCCGGCGAGAACTCGACGGCCGTCACCCAGTCGGTGTGCTTCTTGATCTCGCGAACGACCGAGCCGTCTGCCGTGCTGTACACGCGAATAAGCTTCGACGGGCTGCCGACGGCAATCAGCGATTGATCCGGGCTGATGTCGGCGGCAAGCAGGGCATCGGACTCGATGCCGACTTCCGTGACCTTCTCGCCGGTCTCGATGTTGAACAGGACCGCCTTGCCGGCCTGCCCGCCGCGACCGCCGGCGGCGAGGAGCAGCTTGCCGTTGCGGCTGAACTGGAGGCTGTTGATCTGCCCATGCTCGAACGGCAGGAAGCCGACCGGCTCGCCGGTGTCCGCGTTTTGCAGGATGATTTGCTTCTGGCCGCCGAGGGCGATGAGCGGTGCCCACGGCGAAGCGGCCATCGCGAGGACGGCCCCCGGCCGGCGGGACTTGCCGAGCGGTTCGGCCTTCAGCTTGCCGATCAACGGCATCGGCGGCGCGCCTTCCGGTCGGCCCTTCGTGATCGACTTCAGCCCGATGTCGGTCTTCGGCTTCGCGACCATCGCCTTGCTGCCGGCGTTCTCGCGGGCACCCTGTTCGATCCAGGTGCGGATGACGGTGATCTGATTGTCGGGAATCTTCTGTCCGCTCGGCGGCATCTTCGGCTCGGCCGTGTGAGCGGTCAGCGTGTACAGCCGCGACTTGGCGGTATCGCCGGCGGCCACGACCGGCCCGGACCCACCGCCCTGCATCATGGCCGCGAAGGTGGCCGCGTTCAGGCCGCCCTTCTGTTTGTCGTTGCCGTGGCAGTTGACGCAGTGCTGCTTGAGGATCGGCAGCACGTCCTCGTCGAACGTCGGCTTCGCCGCATCGGCGAACGCGAACGACGGCAGAACAAGCAGGAGGTAGAGCGAACGAAGCATGGTGTCGAATCTCAGGATGCTGTCTCGGAAATGGGAAACCCGCGTAAGCCCACCCCCGGCCGTGGGTGGGCTTACGCCCATCAGTGGTTGAACATGAACTCCCGCGAGTTGATGACCGCCCAGAAGACATCTTCGAGGGCCACTCGTGGGTCTTTGCCGGCTTTAATCATCGCTTCCAGGTTCAGCCGCTCCTCTTCGGTCGGCGAGCGGCTCAGGCTGCGGAGGTAGATCGTCTCGATGATCTGCGCGTGGGTCTTCTTCTCTTGTAGCATCTTCGCGACGAGGCCACCCTGAGCCACCTTGGGGCCGACGGTGTCGCCGTTGAGCAGGTGCAAACTCTGGCTGAGCGTCGGTTCCAGCCGCACTTCGCACGAACAGACCGATTCGCGAGTCGCCCGGCCGAAGGTGCTAAGGAAGTACGTGCTGGTGCTGCCGTCGGCGATCTGCACCGCCCGTGCCCCTTGCGGCAGGCCGCTGAACTTGTCCTTCGTGTCGGTCACTTCCGTGATGCAGTCGAGCAAGGTTTCCGCGCGGATGCGGCGGATGGCGGCGCGGGCGAAGTTCCGCGTGTCGCCGGCGTTCGTCGGCGTCGGCTGCGTGCTCCGCTGGTAGGCGGCGCTCGTGCAGATGTCCTTCACCAGCGTCTTGAAGTTGTACTTGTACCCGGTGAACCGCTTGCCCATTTCATCCAGCAGGTCCTGGTTGCTGGCCGGGTTGCTGATGCGAACGTCGTC
>JBBQCQ010000810.1:0-1997 GCA_038318835.1 Gemmatales bacterium
CGTCGCCCAGCAGGGGTTTGCCAGCGGCAGTGTGTCGGTCATCAGCAGCAACCGCATCTACGGGGCGGAAGCCAGCGTGCTGACGAACCTGTACCGCAGTTGTCCCGGCGAAGGCGGATGCCCGATCAACGTCAACGGCACCATCGGCTTCCGGTTCATGGAAATCCACGAAGACCTGCGGATCGACTCGGCCTCGACGATCCTCGGTGGCGGCACCCCCCGGTTCAACGGGGCGGCCATCTTTTCGCCCGCCGTCGTCGGCGTGTCGGATAACTTCGACGTGTTCAACCGCTTCTACGGCGGCCAACTCGGCATGAACGCCACGGCTGCCTGCGGCAAATGGCAGTTTGGCCTGAAGACGAAGCTGGCCCTCGGCCTCATGAATCAGGTGGCCGATATCGACGGCCGGTCGAACCTGCTGGACACCCAGCGGAACCTGTTCGCCCAGTCGGTCGGCGGGGTGTTCGCCAACGCCCAGAACATGGGCCGTACGCGGAACGACGAATTCTCCGTCCTCGGCGAAGTCGGCGGAACCCTGGGCTACAACTGGACCTCGTGGTTCACGACCGCCGTCGGGTACAACTATCTGCAAGTGGACCGCGTCGTGCGACCGGGTAACATCGTGAGCAATGTCGTGAACCCGTCCATCTTGCCGACGAGCCAGTCGTTCGGCACTGGCACCGTGGTGCCGATCGCCAACCGCGGTCTGACCCAGGACGAATTCTGGATTCAGGGCGTGACGTTCAGCATGATCTTGAAGTACTAACGCCCGACGCGATGTCGGTACGCTCACCCCCGGCCGCGACCTCGCGGCCGGGGTTTTTCGTATCCGGATCGGGTCGATTCCCGCCAACTGGCAACTTATTTCTTCTTTATGTGAAGATAAAGTTGACACTGCCACGAGAACTGAGAAATAATGACAGGATGACTACCCCCAAACAAATAGTAACGACCTTTTTCGCGGCTCACTGCGTGCTATACCTATCCGAGTGAGCAAAGTCGGTCTTTTGGGGCGATTCGTGGGCCGGACGATCCATAGGATTTCGCATGAGAACGGTAACATTTCTGGTGCTCGAAGGCGTGGATAAGGGCCGCGTCTTCCGCGATTTGCCGATCCCGTGTACGATCGGTCGCGAAGAGGGGAACGGTCTTCGCCTCAACGATGAGCGAATCAGTCGGTATCACGCCAAGGTGCAGCACGAGGACGGCGATGTTATCATCACCGACCTGGAAAGTACCAACGGCACGCGGGTGAACGGCACCACGGTGCAGATTCGCCGCTTGCGGCCGGGCGATCAGGTCTCGGTCGGCCGTTCGATGCTGTTGTTCGGCACGATGGAAGAAATCGCCGCCCGCCGCGGCGCCGCTGCCGGCCTGCCTGCCGCCGGCAACGCGGCCACCCTGCGGCTCGACGAGTTGGCCCGATCGCTCGGCGGCAAGCGCCTCATCGACATCACGCAGCGATCCGACAAGACGCCCGGCGAGTGGAGCCCCCGCGACGAAGACATCCCGCCGCTGCCGCAGAAACTGACCGGTGCCAAGGCCGCCCGCCTCGCGGAAATTCTCGACTACATGCACCAGGGTTTGACTTCGGCCGTCGAGAACATCGACTCCAACGACGACGGCACCGAGGTGAAGCTCGGGTTCAACGAATGGCAGACCGTGCAGGCCGTGCAGATGCTGCTCGCCCGCTACGTGCGTCTGATCGCGGAACCAGAACTGCGATAAACCCGATCACAGGCCGGGGGCGAACGGCCCCCGTTCGCCGATTCCGTTCGCCAGCACCTCTTCCGCTCCCTCGTCCTTGAGTTTCGCCGCGAGTTCTTGCCCGATGGCTAGCGGCGTGTCGGCCGGGCCGCGGTGCGTGGCCGTGATGCGGCGGCGGCCGTCCGGCGACAGCACCGCCCCGCGGACGGTCAGCACGCCGTCGGCCAGCTTCGAGGTCGCGCCGATCGGCACCAGGCAGCCGCCGCCGAGCGCCCACAGCATCGCCCGCT
>JBBQCQ010000811.1:0-1990 GCA_038318835.1 Gemmatales bacterium
GGGGGGCGGGGGGGTGGCCCCACCGGGGGGGTAGCGCCTGTTGCCGCCCCCCCCCCCCCCCCCCCACCCCAGACCCGAGAGCAAAATGTTCGACGGCTTCAAATCGCGATGCAAAATCCCCTGCTCGTGGGCGTGCTGCACGGCGCGGGCGATGGCCGCGACGAGGCGGGCTGCGTCGCGCGGCAGCAGGGGGCCGTCCTTCGCGAGCCGCTCGGCCAGCGTCCAGCCTTGGACGTACTCCATGCAGAAGTACGCCTGCCCGCCGGCCGTGCCGACTTCGTAGACGGTGACGATGTTCGGGTGGTGTAGGCGAGCCGCCGACTCGGCCTCCGCGTGGAAGCGGGCACGATCCTCGTCGGACGCGAGGTGCGCTTCCCGCACCATCTTGAGGGCGACGATGCGGTTCAGCGACTTCTGTCGGGCCTTGTAGACGACGCCCATGCCGCCGCGGCCGAGTTCGGACAGTAACTCGAAGTCGCCAAACTCCCGCGGCAACGGTGCCACGACGATGTCGGTCGGCGTTTCCGTGTACGGGAGCGTCGAGGTCGATCGTGCCATGTCCGCGAACTGCGCGACGGCCCACAATTCGCGGAGTTCGGCCGCGAGATCGGGGTTGGCCGCGACCGCCGCCGCCACGTCCGGCACCGCGCCAGCCCGCTGCTGCTCGCCGAAGGCGGTCAGCAGAGCCGCGAGGCGTTCGTCAGAAGTTGAAGTGTGGAACATACTCTCCCAAACGTGATCCGGGTCGTGCGGAATTCGTCGAGCCACTCGCGGCTTCGCACGCCTTCAAGTATGATACCGTCGCGAACCCCTTCCGCACGCGGGTGATCGGGCATGGAATCGATGGCGAACAATCCCGACAGGACACTGGAACAGACTCCGCCGTCGCCCGAGAGCACCATCCTACAGACCGAACCGTCGGTCCACGCGACCACGCTGCCGCCGACCCGTGCGGGGGTGTCGGGGTTCGTGTTAGGAGACGAGCTCGGCCGCGGCGGTATGGGCGTCGTGTATCGGGCGGTGCAGACGGGGTTGAACCGCACGGTCGCGCTGAAGATGGTCCTGAGCGGAGCTTACGCGGGTCGGGCCGAGATCGCGCGATTTCTTGGGGAAGCCGAGGCGGTCGCCGCGATCCGGCATCCGCACGTCATTCAGGTGTACGAGGTCGGCGAAACGGACGGGCGGCCGTTCTTTGCGATGGAATATCTCACCGGCGGGTCGCTCGCCCGGCGGCTGAAAGACGGCGGGCCGATGTCGCCCCGCGATGCAGCGGAACTGATGGCGAAGGTGGCCGACGGCGTCGAGGCCGCCCATGGCTTGGGCATCGTTCACCGCGACCTGAAGCCCGACAACATTCTGTTCGATGCGGACGACGTGCCGAAGGTCGTCGACTTCGGCCTCGCCAAACGCGGCACCACCGACTTGACCGCGACCGGGGCGATCATGGGCACGCCGTCCTACATGGCCCCGGAGCAGGCGGCCGGGCAAACCAAGTTTGTCGGCCCGGCGGTGGACGTGTACGCCCTCGGCGTGATCCTCTTCGAGTGCCTGACCGGCCGGGTGCCGTTCGTCGGCAAGGACGTAATGGCGTTGCTGGAGAAGATTCGCGAGGAGTCCCCGCCGCGGGTGCGGACCTTCGCTCCGGGGGTGCCGCGCGACCTGGAAAAGGTCGTGGCGAAGTGCTTGGCCAAGAACCCGCACGAGCGATACCCGACGGCCGGCACGCTGGCGGCGGACCTCCGCCACCACCTGGCCGGCGAGCGACCGCTGGCGGCCGTCCGCGGCAGCAGCATGGGCGGCGTGTGGGCGGCCCTCGATCGCGGCCGGCACGCGGCCGAGTTCGCCGCGTACTCGACGCTGTTCCTGTGGCTGGCGCTGTTGATGATGTGCGCGGACTGTGCGATGGGCCTCTGGATGAACGGCATCGTGCCCGAGGCCGTTGGCGTGTCGTTCTCGTTATTGCGGGTGTTCGGCGTACCCTATGTCGTCT
>JBBQCQ010000812.1:0-1990 GCA_038318835.1 Gemmatales bacterium
CGCGAACGCTCGACGAAGACGTAACCGCCCTCGCGTTCTCGGCTGCTGGTGATCGGCTGCTCGCCGGCGGCACCGGCGGGCAAGTCGTCGCGTGGCGGCTGTCGCGGTCGCCCACCGCGCTCGACCTTGCGGCGGCGTGGACCGACCTGACCGGCACCGACGCGGCGAGGGCGTACCGGGCCGTGTGGGCGCTCGCGGCCAAGCCCGACACGGCCGTGCTGTTCCTCGCCGACAAGGTGCCGAGCGGTCTCGCCTTCGATGCACGCGTCGGTAAGCTCATCGCCGACCTGGACGCCCCCGCCTTCGCCGATCGCGAGGCGGCCGTCCGCGAACTTCGCACGCTCGGCCCGCTGGCGGCCCCCGCCCTTCGCACGACTGCTACGGAGACGGCCTCGGTGGCCATCCGCGAGCAGGCCGAGCAACTCATCGCCCGCCTGCCCACCGCGGACACCCTGCCGGCCCCATTGGCCCGCATGCTGGAAGTGTTGGAACAAGTCGCCACACCGCCGGCCCGCGACGCGCTTCGCACGATGGCAGCCGCCCAACCGGAATCCGAGTTTACCCGCCAGGCCGCACACGCCCTCGACCGCCTTCGCCTCCGAACCTCGAACGGGAGTTGACCGATGACCCGCACCCCACGCCGGCTCCTGGTGGCGATGAGCCTCGCCCTACTGTTTGCATCGCCCGCGGTCGCCCAGAAGCCGAAGCCGTGGACACTCGATGAGGCAACGCGCGAACTGCGGTACGCTCCCACCGATGTGTACCTGCAATACGTGGTGGCCCAACTCGCCCGTCGCGAAGGGCGACTCAATGAGGTTCCACAGATCGTGAGTCGGCGGCCGGGGAACCCGAACGGGCGCGGTCGATCGACCGACCTGTTCGGCACCTTCACCGGCGCGCTCGCCATTCAAGAGAGTCTGCAACTCGACACCATGCAAGCACCCGGCGGTGTACCACCCGCCGCGGATGTGCCCCTCGTGGACATCGCGAAGCTCGTCGGCCCGACGGTCCAGAGCCACCCATGGGAAAAACTTCTTGGCGCGAAAAAGCCCGACGTGGGCCCATTCGCGAACTACGTCCCGCACGACTACTACCTCGCCGAATTCAAGAGCGTCGGCAAACTCACCGCGGCGACGACCGTTGGCAACGTCTACAGCAATCACGCCTTCGCACAGATGCTCGGCCAGTCGCGGTCGGAACTGACGATGGACCGGATCAAGTCGGAACTCGGCCTCCTGAACCTGCCCGCCGGCCTCGTGGACCGCTTCGGTATCGAAGGCGTGGCCGTCACCGGCAGCGACCTGTTCCTGTCTGAGGGCAGCGACGTGACGGTGCTTGTCCGTGGGCCGAACGTCGGGGCCGTCGCGGATACGATTGCCACGATGGGCGGCGGCAAACTCAAACACGAAGACGGCACGCACGTCGGCATCGCGTACCTGCACCTGCGGAGCGACGACGGCCGGGTGAACGCCTACGCGGCCACGCCGAGCGCCGACCTGCACCTCCGCGGCAACAGCCTCCCGGCCTTCCGCCGCGTGCTGGAAACCATCGCGGGGAAGACGGCCGACGGCAAACCCGCGAAGCGACTCGGCGAGACGGCCGAGTATCGCTACGTCCGCTCGCTGATGCCCCGTGGCGTGCCCGAAGAAGACGGCTTCCTGTACCTGTCCGACGCCTTCATTCGCGCGATGGTCGGCCCGCACCTGAAGCTCACCGAGCAACGGCGGCTGCTCGCGTACAACCATCTCCGCATGATCGGGCACGCCTGCCTGATGTTCCGCACCGAGTTCGGCCGACCGCCGGAATCGCTGAAGGAACTTGCCGACAAGAAGTGCGCCCCCGGCGTCTTCGGCCAGGGGTTGCTGGCACACCCCGACGGCGGTACTTACGCTTTGTCCGCCGACCGCATGAGCGGCGTCTGCTCGCGGTACGGCACGGCGGCCTCGCTCACGCCGTGCCTCGAACGCCGACTCACGCACGTTACGGCCCC
>JBBQCQ010000813.1:0-1979 GCA_038318835.1 Gemmatales bacterium
GTGGAACCTCGCGTGGCTATTGATCCTGCCGACCGTGCTTGCGTGCGGCCTCATGCTGCGGTTCGCCTCCGCGAGCCTGCCGAAAGACAAGGACTATAACCGAATGCGGCTCATCGCCGATGTCCTGGCCGAGGTCGAGCAAAATTACGTCGAACCGCTCGACGACGCCCGCAAGCAGAAACTCGTCGAGGACATGCTCAACGGCGGCCTACGGCGACTCGACGAGCACACGATGTACTTCAACCAGGACGTGCTGAGCGACTTCCAGACGCAGAGCCAGGGCGAGTTCGGCGGCGTCGGCTTCATTATGGCACTCGACAACACGCAGAAGCACCTGACCATCAAAACACCCCTACCCAACGGCCCCGCCTACGATGCAGGCATCCAGGCCGGCGACCAGATTCTGCGGATCGAGGATCAGTCCACCGAGAACATGAAGACCGACGAGGCCCGCAAACTCATCCTCGGCAAGCCCGGCACGAAGGTGAACCTGACGATGCTCCGCCGCGGGGCCACCCAGCCCGAGGCCATCACGCTGACACGGGCACTAATCGAACAGCCGGTGGTTTACGGCGTGACCCGATCTGCGATCGACCCGACGAAGTGGGACTACTTCGCCGACCCTGCGAACAAGATCGCGATGATCCGCCTGACCGGGTTCAGCGGCAAGACCACGAAGGAACTGAAGGCCGCCCTCGACCAGTGCGAGGCGGCCGGGGCGAAGGCATACATCCTCGACCTGCGGGGCAACCCCGGCGGCCTCCTGAACGAGGCCATCGATGTGGCCGACTTGTTCCTGGCGAAGGGCGGCATCGTCACCACAAAAGTCCGCGACAATACGCGATCGTGGACCGCGAAGGACGACGGCAAGCCCTACGAAAAAGCAGCCGAGCGGCCGATGGCGGTTCTCGCCGACCAGGGTAGCGCGAGTGCCAGCGAGATCGTCGCAGCCGCGTTGCAGGAGAACGGCCGGGCGGTCGTCGTTGGCCAGCGGACCTACGGCAAGGGGAGCGTGCAGAAGGTGTTCGACCTACCAGAAGGTGGGGCCGTGAAGATCACCACCGAAGTCTGGCTGACGCCCAACGGCAAACACTTTCAGCGGATCGCGACGGCGAAGGAAACCGACAGTTGGGGCGTCGAACCCGATGTCGGCTTGAAGGTCGATCTGACCGAGGAGCAGGCGAAGAACTACATGATCTTGCTCGACGGGATGAACGTCATCCCCGGCAAACCCGGCGTCGCGCCGCAGGTTCCGCCGCTGCCACCGAAGCCGGAGTGGACTCTGCCGGCCGGGTACAAAGACCCTGTGACCGAGAAGGCGATGGAGTACCTGCGGAAGAAAATCGGTGGGGTTTCGCGGGCGGTGGGACCGAAATCATTGGCGATGTAGCGACCGTTTAGCGGCGACGCGGCTCCCGCGATCCGCTCCGAAGACTCCGCGTCGCCGCTAAACGGGGTTGTTAAACCACTCCACCGGGTCCACGCCGAAGAAATCTCGGAGCAGCGCGTACACCGCCGGTTCTTCGTCGCGCAACGCGGCCGGCGTGCAGTAGAACGCTTCCGCCACATCCGCGAAGAACTCCGTCTCGCTGTCCCCGGCCTGCTCAGAAAAGAACGTCTCAACACCCCGTGCCAACTCCGCACGATGGCGTTGGAACGCGGCCGACATCACATCGGCCCACCGCTTGCGCTCGGCTTCAGTCGGCAGTGGCGGCGTGCCGTCGGTGAACTCGTCGCGGAAGTCCAGTTGATGGGCGAACTCGTGAACGACCACGCTGTATCCCATCGACGGCTCGCGGGCCTCCGGTAGTACCTGGTTCCACGCCAGCACGACCGCCCCGCGATAGCTCGCCATGCCGTCGGCAATCTCCTCGGCCAGGTCGTCCTCGTAGGTGTTGTCATCCTGGTCCGGTCGCCGAAACTGGCCGGGGTAGATGATGACCGACGGCACGGTGGCGAAGTAATCGTGATCGGCCTGC
>JBBQCQ010000814.1:0-1968 GCA_038318835.1 Gemmatales bacterium
GGCTGGCCCTCGACAACGGCCCGGCCGAGCGAGCCATCCGCCCGCTCGCCGTCGGCCGCCGTCCTGCTGAGCGTGGTGGCGACTGCCAAGCGGCACGGCCACGACCCGTGGGCCTACCTCCACCATCTGCTCACCCACCGCCCGGCCCGGCCGCCCAACGCCGACGTAGCCGACCTCCTCCCCGACCGCGGGAAACCGTCGTAGTCCGACCGGGGCCGATCCCGCACGATCTGCGATAGACCAACTCGCCGGACGCTTTCGATCCGGACGCGACCCGGGCCGAACTCCGGACCCGCCTGGGCCTCGCGGTCAGCCTGGCCGCCCTGTGCAATTCCCTTCGGCGGATCGAGTGGACGTTCCGAAACAAGTCCTCCGGGCGGCCGAGCAGGACCGGCCGGACGTGAAGGAAAAGCGGAAGGTGTGGGCCAGCCCGATGCCGGGCCTGGACCCGGCGAAACTGGTGTTTCTCGACGAGACGGGGGGAACACCAAGATGACCCGGCGGTACGGCCGGGCCCCGGTCGGCGAGCGGGTGGTCGGGTTGGTGGCCCCGATGGTCATCGACGGGGCGATGACCGGAGACCGGTTCGTGGCCTACGCCGAGCAGGTGCTCGTACCGACCTTGCAGGTTGGGGAGGTGGTCGTGATGGACAACCTGATCTGTCACAAACGGGCGGCCGCGGTGCGGGCAATCGAGGGGGCCGGGTGTTCGGTCGTGGACTTACCCCCCCGTACAGCCCGGATTTCAACCCGATCGAGTTGGCATTCGCCAAGGTCAAGACCCAACTGCGGGCCGCCGAACTGTGAACCGTCGACAAGATCGAAGCGTACTTCGGCCGCGTTCACGACGAATTTGGGAAGGACGAGTGCCGGAACGATATCCGGCACTGTGGGTACGTCGGGAAACCGCTACACCTTTCCTAAACCCGCACTAGCCCATCAGGTAGGCTCGCAGTTTCACGAAGAGTTCGGAGCAGCACTGCCGCCAGGCCTCGTCGCCGAGCAGGCTGGCCTGCTGCGGGCGGAACAGGGCGTGGATCATCAGGCGGTTCGGCTCCTTCTGCGGGTTGACGCGCTGCATGTGCAAGGCCAACTCGACGGGGCCGTCGATCTTGCGGCCGAGGCCGAGCCAGGCGAATTTGCCGCCGGCCCCCTTCACGCCGATCTTCTCCAATCGCACGCGGATCAGGCCCGGCTGGCACTCCAGCACGGCCCCGCCGGTGTCGTTGACGAACCCGCGGAGCTTCATGACTGCAATCGACTCCGGCATCCAGGCGTCGATCTGGAACGGCAGCGTGCCCTCGCTCGACACCGTCGGGGCGGTCGGCGTCGGCGTCTTGGACTTTGTCTTCGTGGTCGGCGGCGTACTCGTCAGCGGGATCGTGGCCGGTGCGAGCATCACGCCCGGCGGCGGGGTGACATCTCGCACATCGACCTGGGCGACGGCCATCATCCGCGGGCTGCCCGTGGCGACGAGCGCGATCGGTTCGGCTTCCATCCCCGCGTGCGAGCGATTCGGGGCGGGGGAAGCCTGGCCGCCGCCCTGACTGCCGGCGAGCACGGCTTTCGCGTAAGCGTCGGCCAGTTCGCGGGCGTTCTGCGGGCGGTTGCCCGGGTCCTTCGCCAGGCACCGGCGGATCACGTCTTCCACGGCCCGCGGGGCGATTCGGCCCAGGCCCAGTTCCGAGAACTTCGGCGGGTCTTCGGTCGCGTGGGCGAGCAGCACGTCCATGCTCGTCGCCCCCTGGAACGGCAGACGGCCGGTCAGCAGTTCAAAGAGCATCACGCCCACCGAATACAGGTCGCCGCGGTGGTCCATCATCTCGCCGCGAACTTGTTCCGGGGCGATGTACCCCGGCGTGCCGACGGCGAAGTCCACGGCCGTGTCGGTGACTTGCTTCAGGCTCGCGTCGTCGATGAGCTTCGCCAGGCCGAAGTCCATGACCTTCACCCGCTCCTTCGGGGTGTC
>JBBQCQ010000815.1:0-1965 GCA_038318835.1 Gemmatales bacterium
TTGGCGGCGTTCGGCAGCAGTTCCGAGAACCGCACGCCCGGCAGCGAGGTCTGGATGGTCGAGAACTCGCCGCGGATGTCCTCGGGCGCGTCGGGTTTGGGGTCGAACGTGTCGAGGTGGGCCGGCCCGCCGGAGAGGTACAGGATGATGCAGTTCTTCGCCCGGCCGAAGCTCTGCGATTTCTTCGTCGCGGCCGAGACAGTGGCGTTGAGCAGTGTGGGCAGCGAGAGGCCGAGCATTCCGAGACCGCCCAAGCGGATCATCTCGCGGCGGTCGAGGGCGCCGGGCCGCGTGGGCCAGAGGTTCAGCATCGCGTCACTCCAACGGAATTGCTCGGCGGCGGGTAGAATCGGCGTGCGTTTCGCAGAGCCTCAGTGTACCCTGGAACCAGTCCCGCCGGATAGCGGAATCCTCCCGCCTGTTCGCAATTTCGCAAGGCTCTCCATGCCCGCTCGCTGGTTTTTCGTAACGCTCGCCGCGCTCCTGCCGCAGATCGCGACGGCCGATCCCGTCGTCGATTCGATCTCGCCGCCGGTCCTGGAAGTTGGCAAGACGACGCGTGTCACGCTCGTCGGCCGCGAGTTGGCGTACGCCGAGGGGCTGTGGTTCTCGTGCGGCCGCGTGACGGCGAAGCCGGTCGAGAGCCGGGCCGACCGTGCGGCGTTCGACGTGACCGTGGACAAGGCCACGGCGGTCGGCATCGTCGGCGTGCGGATCGCCACCCGCAACGGCCTCGGCAACGCGTGTCTCGTGCTGATCGACGATTTGCCCGTGCGAACCGGTGGCGAAACGATCCCGATTCCGGCGGCCGTGTGGGGCACGCTCCGCGAGGCGACGGTGGACCGCTACGCCATCGACGTGGAAGCGGGGACGACGCTGAGTTTCGAGGCCGTCGCGAATCGCCTCGGCAAGGACAGCGATCCGCTCGTCACGATCCGCGACGAGAAGCGGAAGGTCGTCGCCGAACACGACAACTCGGCCGGCCTGTACTTCGACTGCCGGTTCGAGCACACATTCGCGGCCGGCGGCCGGCACACGGTCGAGATTCGCGACGCCCGCTACCACGGGAACGACCACCACCTGTACGTCCTGCGGATCGGCCGGTTCCCTGCGCGACGGGTGGCGCTGCCGACGGAATCGAAGCGCGGGCCGGCGGCGCTGGAGTTCGTCGCCCTCAAGGGCGAGCACGGCTCCGCGTGGGTGCCCGTGCCGACGAGCCAGCACCCGATCACGGTCGTGAAGCCGCCGATCCTCCCGGACGTGCCGGCCGTCGTCATCGGCCGGAACCCGCTCCGCGCGGCGACGGCGATGCTGGCCCGCCGCCAGTTCACGGCCACGTTCGCCGCGGTCCCCGCCGAACTCTGGGGCACGCTGCCGCAGCCAGGCTCCACCGCCACGTTCGCGGTGATGTTGGCGAAGGGGCAGCGCGTCCACGTCCGTGGCGAAGCGAAGGCGCTCAACTCGCCGGCCGACCCGGAGGTGATCGTGCAGGACGCCAACGGCCGCGAACTGCGGCGGACCGGCGACGCCGACGTCGAGACGCCGTTCGACTTCACGGCCCCGAACGCGGGCGAACACCGCCTGATCGTGCGCGACAAGCAGCGCGACGGCGGACCGGACTTCGCGTTCCGGCTCACTGTTCGCAACGACCCGTTCCCGCCGAAGCTCACGGCCGAGGCCGAAGGGCTGACGGTGCCGCGCGGCTCGTACCAGGAAGTCCCGATCGTGGTGACGCGCAGCGGCACGGCCGGGCCGATCGCCCTCACGCTTCGCGGAGCGCCGCCGGGGGTGACGCTCACGCCGACGAAGATCGACGAGAAAGAAACCGCGGTCGTGTGCCGCCTCGCCGCCGACGCCACGGCCGCGCTCGGATTGCACACGGTCCAGATCGTCGCCGAGGCGGTTGGTTGCGAACCGGTCCTCGTCACGACGCAACCGCTGATCGACACGCGGCGGGTGAACGTC
>JBBQCQ010000816.1:0-1964 GCA_038318835.1 Gemmatales bacterium
GTGCTCGCGCAAGAAGGGTTCGCCTACGATTCCAGCGTGGGGCCGGTCCTGCGGAAGTTCTCGCCCGAGTCGTGGCGGAAGCTCGTCCACGAAGAACTGACCCTGTCCGGGCCGATCGCCGAGCTGCCGATTTCGTCCGCCCGCATTCTCGGTATGGATGTGCCCATCGGCGGCAACTGGCTGCGGCAGTTCCCCGGCGTCCTCCTCCGGCGGGCCGTGCGGAACTGGGAATCGCAGCACGCCGGGCCGCTGGTCATGTACTTCCACACCTGGGAACTCGACCCCGAGCAACCCCGGTTCGCCTCGACTGGCTGGCTGACCCGCGTGCGGCACTACCGTAACCTCGACCTGATGCGCGGCAAGGTGGCCGAGTACCTCGAACGCTTCGCGTTCGACACGGCCGCGGCCCACCTGGGCCGGGCCATCGAGCCGGCCGTGAACACGCCCGCGCCGTCAACGGTGCTGGAGATCGACCTCGGCCCGCAACCGGCCGTCGAGCGGTCGCCCGTGAGTGTGGTGATCCCGCTGTACAACGAGGAACCGGTCATTCCGTTCCTGGCGAACACGCTAACCGAAGTCCGTCGCGCGTTCCAGCAGGCCGGGTTCGACCCGCTGTTCCTGCTCGTCAACGACGCCAGCACCGACGACACGCAAGCGGAAATCTCCGAGACGTTCGGCCCGTGGCCGGACGTGACGCTGCTCGCCCACGAGTCGAACCGCGGCGTCGCGGCGGCGATCCTGACCGGCCTGCACGCGGCCACCACGGAAGTGGTCTGTTCGATGGACGCCGACTGCACCTACGACCCGCACGAATTGTTGAAGATGATCCCCAAGCTCACGCCCGACGTGGACCTGGTCACGGCTTCGCCGTACCACCCGGACGGCGAGGTGCGGAACGTGCCGCGATGGCGGCTGTTCCTCTCGCGTGGGGCGAGCCACCTGTACCGCCGGTTGTTCTTCAACCAGTTGCACACGTACACGAGTTGTTTCCGTGTTTACCGTCGGTCGCGGGTGAAGGAAACCCCGGTCCGCTACGGCAACTTCCTGGGCGTGGTCGAACTTCTCGGCCAGCTCGATCACCGGGGTAGTCGTGTGGTGGAACACCCGACGACTCTGAATGTCCGCCTTCTCGGGCGGTCGAAAATGAAGACCCTCCGCACCATCTTCGGCCACCTGCGACTGATGCGAAAGTTCGCCTGGAACCGGCTAACCGGCCGTGCCCAGAAGTATCAGCACGCCGACCGCGACCATGCCCTGCAACTGCTGCGAGAAACGGCCGGCACACCGTGCCACATGGCGCTGGAGAACAAGCCCGAACCCGTGCCGGCCGGGCGGTGAACCCCGGTATCTAACCGCCGGTTCGCCGGCGGTCTTCGCAAAAACCGCCGGCAAACCGGCGCCTAGATAAGGTTTCGCATGAGCAACCGCACCGGCCCGCCATTACCATTACCCTCCGACCAGGACGCCACCGGGCGAACCCTCGGTGCGGAAGAGATCGAACTTCTGACGGAAGTGATCCGCACCGGCACGCTGACCAGCACGAAGGGGAACTTCGTCAAGACGCTGGAGAAGGAGTTCGCCGCGAGCGTGAGGGCTGCCTATGCGGTCGCGTCTAATTCGGGCACGATGGCCCTGCACGCCGCGTTCGCCGCCATCGACCCGGAACCCGGCGACGAGATCATCACCACGTCCATCACCGACATGGGCGCACTCACGCCGCTCCTGTACCAGGGGGCGATCCCCGTCTTCGCCGACGTGGACCCGCGGACGTGCAATGTCACGGCCGCGAGCATCGAAGCCGCGATCAGCCCGAAGACGAAGGCCATCGTCGTCACACACCTGTTCGGCAACCCGTGCGATATGAGCGGCATCATGGCCGTCGCGAACCAGCACAAGCTGCCGGTGATCGAGGACTGTTCGCAAGCCTTCGGCGCGACGTGGGCCGGCCAACCCGTGGGCACGTT
>JBBQCQ010000817.1:0-1963 GCA_038318835.1 Gemmatales bacterium
GGCGTGCGCGGCGAGGCGGTTGTGGCGAACCTCGACCCGGCCGATCGCGACCACCGCCGCAAACTACCGGCCGTCGTCGGCATGGTGTTCCAGAACCCTGACGATCAACTCTTCAGCCCGACGGTCCTCGACGACGTGGCCTTCGGTCCCCTGAACCTCGGCCTGAGTGACGCCGACGCCCGCAGTCGTGCGGCGGAAACCCTGGCCGCGGTAGGCCTGCCCGACCATGCGGCCCGCGTTCCGCACCAGCTTTCCGGTGGCGAGAAGCGGCGGGCGGCCGTGGCCACAGTGCTGTCGATGCGGCCGGAGGTGCTGTTGCTCGACGAGCCGTCGATGTTCCTCGACCCCCGCGGCCGGCGGGAACTGATTCAGCTCATTCGCGGCTTGCCGGGGACGAAACTGATCGCCACGCACGACCTGGAACTGGTGCTGGAAACGTGCCCCCGCGTGCTACTGCTTGACGCCGGGAAACTGATCGCAGACGGCCCCGCCGAGGTCGTGTTGGGGGACAACGTGCTGATGGAATCGCACGGCCTCGAAGTCCCGTACCGGCTGCGATCATGACCGACGCGGACGCCTTCCAGCGTGCGATTCTCGCCGAGCCGGCCGCCGACCTGCCGCGGTTGGTGTACGCCGACTGGCTGGACGAAACCGGCGACCCGGCGAACGCGGCCCGGGCCGAGTACATCCGCCTGCAATGCGAGGCGGCCGGCCTGTCGGACTTCGACCACCGGCGACATTTGCTCGAACAACGGGCGAGCGTTCTCTTTGGCGAGCGCTGGATCGATTGGTGGCGGCCGATCTGCCGGCGGGTGAATTTGCCAGAGCCTTATGCCGACGCGGACCCGCGGTGGCATCGCGCCGTCGGGTGGCCCTACTACCTGTCGGAAGAAACCTCCGACTTTGTGGTGAACAACTACTCTCCCCACCTCCCATGGCCGCGACGGGAGTTCATCAACGTCAGGTTCGCCCGCGGGTTCGTCGATGAACTCTTCCTCGGCGGCGAAGGCCGGCCGTCGATTGCTGACTGGCTCGCGGTCGTCCCAGCCGACCGGTTGACGCTGGTGCCGCTGGTGCACGAGGATTTCGCCCCCGACGACACGCCAGCCCTTCGCACGATCCGCAAGTTGACGCTCAAGATCACCGACGCTGCCATCCCACTCGCGATCCTCGGATCGCGGCACCTGACCGCCCTGGAAGAACTCTTTCTCTGGACTCAGGAGGAAAGCCCGGACGCCCTCGAGTTGCGGACGATTGCCCGAACGCCAGCGGGCAATCGTCTGCGGCGACTGAAACTCGAACTTTCGACCACCTCGGCGGCCGCCGTCCTCGCGGTCTCGTTCCCGAACCTCTGCGATCTCACTGTGAACCTCGAACACGACGGCGGCAGTCATTCGGCCGAAGTAACCAACGGCGTATCGCACCTCGCCGCCGGGCTGCGGTCCCAGCTCGAACGCCTGTCGCTGTTCACCCGCGGCGACCTGCCGCCGGCCGGCTTCCGCAAACTGGTCCGCCGGCCGTGGGAGTCGCTGCGAACGCTCGAACTACTTGACCCACTGGTACCCGCCGACGTGCGGGCACTCGCGGCCGACGCCTTCCCACAACTGGCGGAACTGCTCCTCGTGCTCGACCCGGCCGCGTCAAATCAATCGCTGGAAGCACTCGCACAGTGGCCGTCGGTGAAGCGGCTCACGCGGTTGTGCTTCGGCGGCGGAACGGCGAAGGCGGACCCAGGGCGGATCGTGAAACTGGCGGCCGGGCTGGACCTCGACGTGCTGCAAACCTTCCACCTCGAACCCCACGCCGACGCGAGGCTCAAGGACCGGTTGTCGGCGATTCTCGGTGATCGGCTGTGGATGGGCTGACCCACCCGTCGAAGCGGCCGGGGGGGGTTGGGGGTGTGTGTTGTGGGGCAGGTTGTAAGTGGGGGACACTGAAATCCCCCCCCGCGCGGCGGCCGGGG
>JBBQCQ010000818.1:0-1959 GCA_038318835.1 Gemmatales bacterium
GGTTTTCTTCCCCACCGGCAGCAGCACGGCCGCGAACGCCAGCGAGAAGGAAGCGTCGGCCGGCAGAGCCGCGAGCAATCGCACGTCTGGTGAAGGCACTTCCGGCAGGATCGGCGTGAGCAAGTCGAACGAGCGGAGCAGGTCCATCCCGCGGGCACGGTGGCGGTGGGCGAACAACTTCCGCAGTTCCTCCGCGATACGCTCGGCACTCACGACCTGGATTTGCGACGCCATCCGCCGGGCCGCGGCGAGCGTGGCGGGGTCGATCTGCAACTCGAACCTCGTGGCCATTCGCACGGCCCGCAAGATGCGGAGCTTGTCTTCGGTGAAGCGCGCGGTCGGGTCACCGATGGCCCGCAGCACCTTCGCCCGCAGATCGGTCTGACCGCCGACGTAGTCGATGACCTGCTTCGCGACAGGGTCGAAGAAGATGCCGTTCACGGTGAAGTCCCGCCGCTGCGCGTCTTCTTCCGGCGAACTGAACGTGACCGCGTCGGGTCGGCGGCCGTCGGAATAGTGCCCGTCGTTGCGGAAGGTGGCGACCTGCACCTTCAGCCACTCGCCGGCGGAATCGCGTGGCCCAAGTACTTCGATGACGCCGAACGCGGCCCCGACTTCGACGCATCGGCGGAACAGTTTCTTCACCTGCTCCGGCGTCGCATCGGTCGCCACGTCGTAGTCGGCCGGCACGAGGCCGAGCAACTCGTCCCGCACACATCCCCCGGCCCACAACGCGCGGAACCCCGCTGCCTGGAGCTTCTGCACGACCTCGGTCGCGAATTCTCTCTCGGTCATGCGGTCATTGTAAGCGAAGAGAATCGGCCACGGATGAACACGGATGGACACGGATAAAAACCAAATCGATTTCACCGCAGAGAGCACGTGAGGGCACGAGAGAAAAGGCCGAGTCAAACACTCCTCTGTTTTTTCTCATGTGTCCTCTTGTGCCCTCCGCGGTGAATCGTCTTCGGTTTTATCTGCGTTTGTCTGCGTTCATCTGCGGCTAAACCTGCCTTCAGTCCCCTGAGTACGGCACCGTGGTGTCGGCCAGGAAGCCGAGCTGGAACTTGTCGCGGGCCGTGTCCCACGTCACCTGGTTGAACGGGGCCACGCTCGGCTTATCGACCTTCGTGCGTGTCTCCACGTGGCCATCCACGAAGGCTACGTTGGCGAGGCTGCCGGCGAAGCGGAAGTGCGTCGCGCTGATGCCGCTCGGCGTGATCGCGTAAGTCGTGCCCGGTGTCGTGTAGGGGCCGGCCGGCACGTCCAGCCACGGCGAGCCGAAGTACCCGCCGAACGGTTCCTCCAGCGTGCCGTTCGACTTGAGTAGCACTGTCTCGGTGAACAGGAACGTGCTCGACGTGGCGAACCGCAGAATCTTCTGGTCGGCCGCGTGCCGGTTGTAGGCGTATCCGGCCGTCAGGCCGTTGTAGACCGGGTTGATCGGGTACGTCTCGAACTTCGGACACTTCACCACCTTTGTGTTGTTCTCGTAGTAGTTCGTGAGGATGCCGTTGATCGGGTCGGTACTCAGGATGTTGTACGGCGGGCCGGTGTTGCTCACGGTGGCTCCGAACCAGTACCGGCCGTTCGGGTACGCTACCTTCGGGTCGGTGTGCGGCGGCAACTTCTGGAAAGTGCCCTCGTAGTTCAGCACGGCGAGGCCGAGTTGCCGGAGGTTGTTCTGGCCCTGCAACCGGGCCGCCGATTCGCGGACCTTTTGCACGGCCGGCAACAGAAGGCCGATGAGCACAGCGATGATCGCGATGACCACCAGCAGTTCGATGAGGGTGAAGGCGCGGCGGGGCGAAGCGTGGAAACGCACGGTCGATTCCTGTTCTGCCGGGTCGGGCAAAAGTGTTGGAGCGCAACGGCCCGGCAGCGGCAGAGCATCGGCACACGCCGACGGCAATACGACCTGCACGGCAGCCTGGCACCGAGGCTCCGAACGACAACACC
>JBBQCQ010000819.1:0-1956 GCA_038318835.1 Gemmatales bacterium
CGCGCCGCCGGTGCTCGCGGCCAGCGTCAGTTCCCCGCGCCGCACCACGGCCGGCAGCGTGAAGTCGCCGGCCGTCGGGTCGCTCGCGGAGTTCACCCAGATGCCCCGGCGGATGGCGTCGAGGGCCACACGATCGTTGACGGCCGGCGTTGCCGCCGCGAAGACCAGCCCCATGCCGTGCAGATGGTCGGGGGTGTAGTTCGCGGTGATCCACTCGATGGCGGTGTGCGCCACGAAATCTTCGTGCAGTGGTTCGGGAGCGACCACACGGACAGCCGCCCCTGCCGAAAAGGCCGACAGGGCTTTGCGACGCCCGACACTCCCGCCGCCCACGATCAACACCCGTTTTCCGCGTAAATCGAGCATAATGGGCAGCATGAGCCGGAAATCCTCTAAAATCGATTTGCGGAACGAATCTTGCTAGGCTTCCGAGGCTCGTTTCGGAGACTTGACCCAAAAGTTCAGCAACATAGGCGAAAAGTCTTCGATGATGGCACCGGCCGCGCGAGCGTGTACTTACGCGGATCAGCCCGACGAAGCAGCCCCCTCGTGCGACAATCGTATGCTGGACGGACATTTAGTGCTTGCATTTTTGCTCGCCGTCCGGAATGTTAGAGTAAACTTTTTTTCCAACCCTTTGCCGGGCCACGACCTTCGACCCAACCTCACGGCATAAACTAACCGTAGTTCCGACTCGTGCCCGACTTCCTAACGGCTCCTCATGAATTATTTTACTCAACGTCGAACAGCTCTCCTGCGGGATTTGAAGAAAGACAATCTCGACGCGATCCTGATCACCCAACCCGTGAACGTCACGTACCTGACCGGGTTCATGGGAGACAGTTCGTACTTCATTCTCACCGCCAAGCACGCGATCCTGGTCAGCGATGATCGCTTCTCGCAGCAGATTCAGGACGAGTGCCCCGACCTCGAAGTCCACATCCGGCCGCATAACAAGACGACACCCGAAGCGGCCGGCGAGGTGCTGACGAAACTCGCCGCGAAGGCCGTCGGCGTCGAGGCCGATCACATGACGCTGGGGCTGGCGGAAGCGTTCAAGGAGTACGCCCCGAAGAGTACCCTGGCTCCGATCAAGGGGGCCGTCGAGGCGCTCCGCGTCTTGAAAGATGCGTCGGAGGTGGATGCCATCAAGGCCGCCATCCGCGTGGCCGAGCGAGCGTTCGTCATGTTCAAGAGCACCCTGTGCGAGACGGAAACCGAGCGAGACATGGTCGCAGCCATGGAGAGCTATGTCCGCCGGGCCGGGGGCGACTGCACCTCCTTCCCGCCGATCATCGCAGTCGGCGAACGCGGCGCACTGCCGCACGCCCCGCCGACGGTCAAGCCGCTCAACGACGGCACCAAACTCCTCGTCGATTGGGGGACCGTGCTCAACGGCTACCGCAGCGACCTGACCCGCACGCTGAAGTCGCCGTTCGAGATCGCCCCGACCCGCCGCAACAAGTCCGAGCGCGTGGGGTACAACTTCGAGAAGATTCACGATGTGGTGCTGAAGGCTCAGCAAGAGGCGATCAAGATCGTCCGCGAAGGGGTGCCCGCGAAGGACGTGGACGCCGTCGCCCGCAAGGTCATCACCGACGCAGGGTACGGCGAGTTCTTCACGCACGGCCTCGGCCACGGCCTCGGCCTGGAAACGCACGAAGCCCCGCGCGTGCGGCAGAACTCGACCGACACGCTCGAATCGGGCATGGTCATTACCATCGAGCCAGGAATTTACATTCCCGGCTGGGGCGGCGTGCGCATCGAAGACGACGTGCTCGTCCGCCGCGACGGCGCACTGGTGCTATCGAACCTGCCACGGGACTGGAATACAGGGATGTGACTTTGGAGTAGGTCGGCCGAGCCGAGGCCGAGCACTTCGCTGCCGCGAGAAAGAGATTGCAGCAACAACGGCGAGCGGCCCGGCGTGAGCGGGCCGTGTCTTGGGGGCACTTC
>JBBQCQ010000820.1:0-1955 GCA_038318835.1 Gemmatales bacterium
AAGGGCCATGCGGTCCTCGACGAGTTTCATCTGCACCTTCAACCGGGCGAGTTGGTCTTCGTCGTCGTTGCCGAGCGTCCGCAGTTTTTGCGTCTCGGCCGTTTGCATTTCCTGGTACTTCGCGAACTTGTCTTTCAGTTCGTCGGAGATTTTCAACTCGTCCTGGAGCGTCTTGTTGGTGACGAGCAGCGTCTTCAAGCTGAGCCCACCGCCGAAGCCGCCACCGCCGAAGCCGCCCGTTCGGGGCGGTTGTTGAGCGTGGACAGCCGTTCCGGCCAGGAGTGTGCCGACCATCGCGAGAGAGACATGAATGAATCGTCGCATCGAACTTCCCCTTCGGGTCGCGGGCAGGGCCGCCCCACCCACATACCGTGGATGGTACCCGCATCGGCCGACGAAGGACAAGCACGAGGACGCCAGAAATGCGAGAAATCAGGCCCGGCTCTCATAAATTGCCGCCTGCCCGATGTTCTCTTCGACCTCGACGCGGAGCACCTGCGGCGCGAAACCACGGCCCCGCAGGTCGGCGAGCAACCGCCCGGCGATCCACTTCGCCAGCAGTTCGGCCGTCGTATTCCCAATGGGCAACAAGATGCAATCCTCACGCGGGAACAGCCACTCTTTCGGGCCGAACGTGACACGAACGCGGTCGCCGATCACTTCGACCGGCAGCAGCGGGTTCTGCGTGGCGAGTAGGACGTGATGGTCGAGTTCGGCCGCGATCATCTGCGTGCGGTCGCGGAGGGCGATGAAGTCGAAGACGTAGTGGTTCTCGTCAAGCGGTCCCTCGACCTCGACGGCCACGCGGTAGTTGTGCCCATGCAGGCGTTCGCCTTTGTCGCGGTCGATCGTTTTGATGTGCGCGCCGCTGAAGATGAACGCGTCATTCGTCACGCGAACGTGGTATCGCTCGGCGGTCATGAGTTAGCGCAGGGGTTCGGGGGGCGGGAGGGCGACGCCAAGATAGATGTCGGCGAGTGGCACCGAGATGCCGAGTGGGGCGAGAGTGAATTTGCCCTGCGGGTCTTCGAATGTTTGCAAGTTCCAGGTGCCGTCCGGCAGACGGACGAACTGCTCGATTCGCGGTTCGTCCTGGGCGGCGAGCACATAAACCTGTAGCGAGGGGATCTGCTGGTACTGTCGGAACTTCGCCCCGCGGTCGTACCGCTCAGTCGATTCCGACAACACTTCGATGACAGCCTGTGGATTCGTGATAGTGTCGCCATCGCCGGCCGCGAATTCCACCTCCCCGCAGACGATGACGATGTCCGGGTAGGTGTAGAGCCCGGTGCGACCCACAAGAACTCGTTGGTCGCTCGAGTACGACTGGCCCCGACCGCCCTTCAACCGCGAGCCGAGTTCGACAATGAGATTCTCCTTCACGCGGTTGTGAGCCGTCGATGCCCCGGCCATCGCTTGGGGGCCGCCCCCGTGGAGCGGAAACATGTCGCCGTTGTAAAACTCACTCTTGAATTCCGCCTTTCGCTCGATCTCAAGATACTCTTGAGCCGTCAGCTTCTTCTTCGGGACGGCGGTCATGTTGGTCCCTCACAGCCAGTCGGTCGCGGCCCAGGGGAACGGGTCAGCTGGCTTCAACTTATCGTCCCGCAGGGCGACGAACAAGCACGCGGTCACCAGGTCGGCCGTCGTGCCGGGGTTGAGCGTGTTGCTGTCGGACCGCAGGTGCGCATCGAGGGCCACGCCGGCCCGTCGGCCGTCGGGCGAGTCGAGGCCGCCGAGGTCGAGGACGTGCTGTGCCCGCTGCCGCACGTCGTCCGCGACGGCGTCGCTGGTCTTGCGAGCGATGAGCGAATCGGGGAACTTCGCCAGCCAACGCAGTTGGCACTCGAGGATGGCCGGTTCGATGCGCTCGAATTTCGCGAAGGCGGCCAGGAACGCGGGCACGCCGAACTCGAAGATGTCGGCGTAGCCGTTGGCATACTGCCGGGCGATCA
>JBBQCQ010000821.1:0-1950 GCA_038318835.1 Gemmatales bacterium
TGCGCAGACGCCTTCGGCGTCGAAAACCCGTACCCGGCGGGAATCGTGAAGAGTCGCTCCAGTCCGGTGGAAAGGTCACTCGCGGAGGTCGGCCAGGCGAGCCGCCACGTCGGCGCGGTTGAAGGGTTTCGACAGAAAGCCCTGGAAGCCGAGGTCGCCGAACGTCTCGCGGACTTCGTGTTCGGGGTGGCCGCTCATTAGCACGACGGGCGTGGTGCCGCCGGCTTCGCGGATGCGGCGGAAGACGTGCAGGCCGTCCAGGCCGGGCATGGTCAAGTCGAGGAAGACCGCCGTCAGGGTGTCGCGATGCTCGGCGTGGACCCGCACGGCCTCGGTACCGTCGGCGGCGAACATCGGCGTGTAGCCGAGGGACTCCAGGAACAGTCCCGTGAGCTTGCGGACGACAGGTTCGTCGTCCACCACCAGCACCACCCCCGCGAGACGGGGGGGCACGGGTTGGGCGGGGTCGGCGTCGGAGGCCAGAAGAGGATCGAGGGGGGTCATATCACCCGCCCATCCTACCCGTGAGTTCCTGCGAACTCGCGGAGAAAACCGCTACTTGGCCAGATTCGTGAATTTGATGTCCTTGAATTCGACCCGCATCTTCGGGTACCCGGCGTGGCACTGGAAGGCTATGATGCCGTCCTTCGGGGCGTCCTTCTCCTTCTCTTTGCCGGGCAGCTTGGGGAAATCGTCGTCCACCATCGTGGTGCCGTTGATCTTGATGGTGATGTGCGTGCCCTTCGCTACGATGTGGTATTCGTTCCACACGGTTTCTTTGACGGCCATCTTGATGTCTTCCGGCTTGGATGCTTTCATCATGCCGCCGACGCCTTCGCCGTAGAGGCTGCCCCAGTAGCCCTTGCCCACGTCCACCTGTGGGCCGGCGACCTTGAACAGCTTCTCGTCGGTGAGCTTGCTGCGAATCTGGATGCCGCTGTTGCCCACGCCGTCGCGGAGTTCGATCTTGCAGGTCATCTCGAAGTCGGAGTAGGTCTTCTTGCTGACGAGGAAGGTGTTGTACTTGGGGTCTTCCTTCGTTTCGCCGACGATGGCGCCGTCCTTG
Organism: Gemmatales bacterium; assembly: GCA_038318835.1. GTDB lineage: Bacteria > Planctomycetota > Planctomycetia > Gemmatales > Gemmataceae > Limnoglobus. The sequence continues at coordinate 1,067 of JBBQCQ010000821.1, forward strand.
ACGGTCCAGATGTCGGCCCGGCCGTGCCAGTTGTCGGGGTTGAGGAAGTCGGCGGTGTCGTCGGCCCGCACAGCGGACGCAGAAAGAACCGCGGCCGCGACCAGGAAGAGATGGGAGAGCTTCATAACCGTGGGACTCCGTGGGGTGGGACGAGAGAGTTCAAAGTGCAGAGTTCAAAGATAAGAAGCAAGACGAAACCCGGCCAGCGGCGTCCTCACTTTCTGAACTTTGTACTTTGAACTTTGCACTTTGAACTTTCCCCCCGAACCCCTACCCTCACGCTACCCGCCTTCCTCCTGCAACTCGGAGCCTCGCGTGTCTTCGACCACTCGGTTTCTCGTTCTTGCGGTCGCCGTGATCGGATTCCTGTTCGATACCTACGAACTGCTGATGCTGCCGGTGATCGGAGCCGGTGCCCTGGCCGACCTGATGAACGTGCCGCGAACGCACGAGAACGTCCGTTGGTGGATCGGGGCGATCCTGTGGATCGCGGCCCTGTGTGGCGGCGTGTTCGGCCTGCTCGGCGGGTGGATGATCGACCGCTTCGGCCGCAAGCGGATCATGGTGGCCAGCATCCTCATGTACTCGCTGTCGCCGATGGCAGCCGCGTTCAGCACCGAACTCTGGCAGTTCATCCTGTTCCGGTGCACGACGTTCATCGGCGTGTGCGTGGAACTGGTTGCGGCCGTGACGTGGCTGGCCGAACTGTTCCCCGAACAGCGAACCCGCGAACGGGCCATCGCCTGGAGCCTGGCAGCCGCATCGCTCGGCGGGCTGCTCGTGACGGTGGTCGATCAACAGATCGTGGCCCTGGCCCCGAACCTGCCAGCGATTCCGACGGCCACCGGCGCGTCGGCCCACGCCCCGTGGCGGTACACGCTCAT
>JBBQCQ010000822.1:0-1949 GCA_038318835.1 Gemmatales bacterium
GCCTTCGTCACACCGGATGGCAGGGCCATGACCGCCCCCTTGTTGAAGATGACATGCCACTCCAGGCCGTGATCGCGGATGGCCGTGAGGACTGCGTGTTCGTGCGGCGACACCGTCGCCACAATCGTGCGGCCGATGGACAGCGGCACCCCCTGAGCCTTCAACGTCTCGATGAATTTCGGGGGCGGCGTTTCGGTCAGAATCCGCTCGTTCTTCGTCGCCGGGTTGTAGATGATCGCCCCGTTCTCGGCCACGATGCGGTCGAACCGATCGACGTGCGGGCAGGTCGCGATCAGGTCGTCCATCTCCCGGCCGGTGACCAGGATGAGCTTGCGGCCGGACGCCCTCAGGCGGTCGATGGCGGCCAGCGTCGTCTCATCCAAAATGCCATCGTGGGCGATGGTGCCGTCGTAATCGGTCGCGAGAGCCAGATATCGCATCAGAGTGGACCCTTCGTAATGAGAATTCAGCGAACGACCCGCCACGCGCCCGACGGTGCGTAGTCGTGGCCCTCGACCCAGTCGTCCCAGAGGAGGAAGCCGCCGGTCATCGCGTCTTCGTTCCCGCCGCGGCGGCACCCCTCCGGCAGTGGGTCGATGAGTTTCGCGTTCCCGCCGCCGAGCAAGATTTCATCGGCCTGAAATGCCTTCATCAGTTCTCCCGTGACGGCCGTGAGCGACGCCCGCCAGTTGTCCTCGCCGTGCTGTTGTAGCCCGTCCTTCCCCAGCCGATCGGCCAGCGATTCCCCGCGTGCATAGGGCAGGCAGCCGAGTTCCAGCGGGATGACTACCCGTTCCGTCACGAGGGCCGAGCCGAGGCCGGTGCCGAGGCCGAGGAAGAGCATCCGCCCTTCCTGGTAACCACCGAGGGCTTGCATGGCGGCATCGTTCACCACCCGCACGGGTTTGCCGAACGCCTTCTCGAAGTCGAACCCGACCCACCCCTCGCCGAGGTTGCCCGGTTCGGCCTCCGGCCCATCGGGGCCAACCACGCCGGGGTAGCCGAGCGACACGGCCACGTACTCCCAGTCGGCCACGAGTTCGCGGACACGCTTCACCATGTCGTTCGGCGTCAGGTCCGGCCCCGAATCGAAGGAACGCGTTTCGTCCACGCCTGTTGCCAGGCACTTCACGTGCGAACCGCCGACATCGATAACCAGGACCTTCATGACAGCTCCTATGGTTTGCAGGCCGAGCACGAAAACGAACTTCGGTCGGATTCTCAACCAATCTCGAGGGTGTTCGGATTTCCCCTCCGATCCGATTTTCGGTGAACCTGGCAACTTCCGCGCCCGCTTCCGGTCGCCCGGCGTGATTAAATGGAAACACGGTGGCCGCAGTGAAGAATCGTATCGCGGAGGTCAATCCCACCCGGTTAGGTCTTTATGAAATTCTCTCACACTCGTCGATTCGCGCTCGAACCGATCGGGGATCGGCTCTCGCCGTCTCGCGGTTGGCAACTCGTCGGCCCACACCCCAAGGTGCCCCTGCCCCCAGCCGCCTACAAGAGTATGGCCGCAAACCTTTGGCTGCACTCGACCGCGAACCCGCAGCCGTCACACAAGCGCAAACAACGATTGGGAAGCCGGCACCACGCACCTGGCCGAGGAGTACCTGAACCGCTGCCCGGAACTCTGGCATCACCCCCTACACGGCCCTCGCCGACCTGGACGCCGCGATTGGTTTGGATGCAACGATGGCGTCGGCCCACCTCGAACGGGCAGCGGTGAACCTGAAACTGCACCGGCCGAAGGATTCGCTGACGGACCTGACGAACGCCGCCGCGGCACCTGCCGCGGCGGCCGACACGCACTACCGGCGGGTCGTGGTGTACGCCGCGATGATCGACCGGCCGACGGCGGTGACGCAGTTGCGTGAGTGTCTACGTATGGAACCTGAGCACACGGCGGCGGGGCAACTGATTCGACAACTCGTAGCAAAATAACAAGC
>JBBQCQ010000823.1:0-1948 GCA_038318835.1 Gemmatales bacterium
ACCCGTTCGTAACATCGTCGCCCCCGGTGCCGCCAGCCACGACGAACAACGTCCACTGGCTGACGCACCTGGATCGCCCGGTGGTAAACCCAATCGAGCTGGCCCACGTCGCCGGGTGCAAGAATCACGAACTGACGTACAAGTTCGTGGGCGGAACGTCGGCCATGTCCAGCTACGACAACCACACGGTGCCGTTCACGGGCGGTTCCTCGGGCACGCCGCCCACGCCCCCCTACGCCGCGGCCCCGCTCTATCGCGCCCTTGACTTGCTCGCCGTGAAGCCGTGGATGTTCGGCCTGCCGGAAGGCGGTCGCGTGCCGGGCAAGATCAACATCAACATGATCTGGAACGACACCGTGCTGGAAGCTCTTCTCGATCAGAGCACAAGCAACCCAAACGGTGCCAACACCTTCATGGGTGCCGACGTGACGAACCTTTACAGTTCGTTCCTGTTCAGCAACCAGCCCTACGCACGCACGAAGGGGGCGAACGGCATTCCGGGGGACACGGCCGATGAGGTGGCCCCGCCCGCTCTCCCGGCGATGGACACCCGTGACCGGCCGATCAAACCGTTCGGCATGGCGTCTTATGTTCCCCCCATGACACCGCCGGTGGCGCCGATGATTCCCATTTTGCCCAACGGGAGCGGACTTCAAGACACGCTGCTTCGTGATACGAACCCGTTGACGCCAACGGGTATGCCGGCCATTTTCAGTAATTCCAACCCGGCCATCACGCATCCGTATCAAAAGCTGGAGTTGCTCCGCAAGATGTACAACAACATCACGACCACGTCCGACACGTACCTGGTCGTGATGACCATCGGTTTCTTTGAAGTGCGTAATTCGCCCGCCCAATACGACACCAACAACCCGCCGATCCTCGGTAAGGAAGTCTTCAACGAAGTGCCGGGCGACTTGCGGAAGAAGTTCGCAGCCGTCGTGGATCGCTCAATGCTGGCGGCCGACTCCACCGGGCAACAGGCAACCGGGCCGTGGTTCAGTGAGACCGTCGCCAGCAACCCGCCGCCGTCCCCGCCCCCAGGGACAGTCGTGGTGCAGTTCCGGGCGACCGGCTACGGGCCACACCCGAAAGACCCGGCGACGAGAGCGATCTACATCGACTACGAAGGACAGCGATATTACGTCGTTGCGACCATCCCGACGACACCCGAGACGACCCCCCTCCCGGCAGTCGTGACGGGGGATCCGTTCACGACGACGGTTCTGCGGATCGGAACAGGGATTGCGGGCCAAACGTGTGTAGTTCAGAGAATGGACATCAACGCGAACGGTACGATCGACCCGAACGAGGCGTTCGATCCGACGACCGGCATAGCGACCGTGACCGTGACTGGGCTGGCAACATCACCTGCGACCGGCTTGGCGGTGTCAAACGGTCAGAGCGGCAACCCCGGACCGCAGCCGAATTTTGATGTGAACTCGCCGCGATACAAGGGCGTGGTGCCGTTCTTCGAGCCGGTCACCACCGGTCGATAGCGGGCGGGTCACCTCTCCGACCCGGTCCGCTCGGCCCGCCCGTCGCACAGACGGGCGGGCTTTTTTATTGCGCCAGGAACTGCCGGACTTCGGCCGCCATCGCCGAGGGGTGCGTGTACTGCGGGTAGTGGCCGCACGGCGTGAACTCGACCCGGTGAACGTCTGGCAGGCCGGCTTCCACCTCGGCTTCGTACTGTCGCGGCACGATCGTGTCGCGGTCGCCGCCGAGCATCAGCGTCGGCACACGCACGGTCGGTAACAGCGGCCGCAGGTCGAGCGTGTTCAGTTCCAGCACCCGGCGGGCCATCGCTCGGCACGGCGTCGGGGCACTGTTTTCGAGCAGGAAGTCGAACACCTCTGGCGGGGCGGTCGTGAACGCGGGCGACTCGAAGCGGCGCATGATGGCGTCCCGAATCGGCAGTTCGCCCATCCGCCACGGCCAGTAGCGG
>JBBQCQ010000824.1:0-1948 GCA_038318835.1 Gemmatales bacterium
GCCGCCGCGGCGCCGGCCCAGTCCTCGAACCGGGCGTGCGTGAGGGCTAACTCGTAGGCCGATTTGTGGTCGTCGGGGTAGTGGTTGATGAGCGTTTGCAACGTGGCCACGGCCCGTTCGCGGTCGCCGAGGCGGGTGTACAGGCGGGCCAGCCCTTGCAGGGCGTCCTTGTTCTTCGGGTCGGCTTCCAGGGCTTTCTGGAACTTCATCCGGGCCTGGTCGGCCATCCGGTCGAGGTTCGGGTTCACCTGCCCCTCTTCCTGGAAGTCGAAGGCCGCCCCGACCTGCGCGTTCGCCAGGGCGGCGATCGTGTCGGGCTTGATCGGCGGCCCCTTCTTCTTGCTGGCCTCGGCCACTTCGGTCGGCTGGAACTTCGGGGCGGTCGGCCCCGGCGGCTTGGGTGCGAACATGCGCGTGATGGCGTTGCCGCCGGTCGCGGCCGGTGGGGGCATCGCACCGGATGTGAGAGATTTCTTGCCGGTCCCGCCGCAGCCCACGCTCGCGGCCAACAGGGAGGCTACCGCCAGTGTCTTCCAACGTCGGCCGTCCATGGCTTGGTCCTCGCGCCGTGCCGGCCGCCGGACTTGAGGAATTCCTTACTGGAATTCCGCGATGAAGCTGTTCGCCGCCTCAACCATCAAGTCCCGCGTTAAATGCACGGGTTGCCGTCTGTATCGGCAAATCGACTGCACTGTTTCCAGCAAATCGCGACAATCGCTGGCCCGCGGTGCCCGGCCCTTGTTGTAGTACCGCTCGTACAGGTACTCGACCGACGGCTGATCGTAGTTCATCCCCAGCTTCTTGCACACGCCGGCGAAGATCTTCTGGTACACCTCTTGCGTCGGCGCGTTGATGCCGACCTTGTGCCGAATCCGCCGCAGAAAGGCGTCGTCCACGAGCGCCTTCGGGTCGAGGTTCGTACTGAAGATGATGAGCTGCTCGAACGGCACCTGAATCTTCTTGCCGCTGGATAGCGTGAGGAAGTCGTGGCGGTCTTCGAGCGGCAGAATCCAGCGGTTGAGGAGTTCCTTCGGGCTGCACAACTGCCGGCCGAAGTCGTCGATCAGGAACACGCCGCCGTTCGCCTTGAAGTGAATCGGAGCCTGATAGAAGTTCGACTCCTTGTTGTACCGCAGGTCGAGCATTTCCAGGTTGAGTTCGCCCCCGGTCACGATGACTGGCCGGCGGATGCGCACCCATCGCTGGTCGGCTGACCCGGTGTTGAGCAATCGCCGCACGGCCGCGTCGGCCTCGTCGCCGAACTCCTGCGGCGTGTCGTCGGCCACGTGCAACGACGGATCGTAGACGGTGACGATGTTGCCGTCGCTCACGAAGGCGTAGGGCACGTAGATCGAGCCGCCGGCGGTGTTCATGAACTCGCCGATGCTGCGGGCCATCGCCGTCTTGCCGTTGCCGGGCGGGCCGTAGATGAACACGCTCCGGCCGCTGATGATGGCGGGGCCGATGGCGTTAAACATGTCTTCTTTCAGCACCAGGTGGCTGAACGGCTGCCGCAGGGCTTCCGGGTAGCACTGCAACCCCGTGACGGCCTGGCGGTAGCACTGTTCGACGTAGTCCTCGATGGGCACCGGAGCCGGGCCGACGTAGGCGCACTGCTTGGTCGCCTCAGCCGCCCGGTTGCGGCCTAGCTCGGTCAAGCTGAACCGATAGCTCACGTCGCCGACGAGGTCGCCGCCGTCGATCTGGAACAGCTTCTCGTCCTTTAGCCATCGCAGGGTTTCGCGGATGATCTTGAAGGGCAAGCACAGGAACGTGGCCATGTCGCGGCCGACCATCGGGCCTTTCGCGTACACGGTTCGCAGGAGCATGTCGCCGAGGAACGACTGCGTCAGCCCGCATTCCTTGAGCGTGTCCGGCGCGACCGGCACTTCCGGCGTCGGGTTCGACGATTCCCAATCCACGACAGGCGGGCGAAGGGTGGTGGTCA
>JBBQCQ010000825.1:0-1944 GCA_038318835.1 Gemmatales bacterium
GGCACTCACCTTGCCGCTGAGGGCCGCTGCTTCCTCGCCAACGCGGTCGAGCACGCTCTGATTTCGCCGGCTTCCACGGTTGTCGAACAGACTATCGAAGGCCAGCGAAGGGTATGCTTCCAGCGGCACCGGCGAAGTCGCGTTCTGCCACGAGATATGCGAACTGTAGGCCATCGAGAAGTTCGTCTCGTGGTAGCCGGTGACCGGCTGTTCGCACCCGAGCACGAGGCTCGGCGTTTCGGTCGCGTCGCGGAACTGGTTGGCCAGCACTTGATCCATGCTGATGCCGCCGCGGAGTTCGGCCCCCTTCTGGAGCGACGCCCCGGAGAGGATGTTGCCGGTCTGCCCGGGGTGAATGCCGACGCCCGTGGCGGACTTGTTGAACAAGCCGGTGATGAAGTTCAGTTTCGCCTTAAGTTTGGCCAGCGGCTCCAGGCTCTTGCCGAGTTCCATCCCGGGGCCGGCCCCCTTCGCCCACCAGTGGTCGGCATTGATGCCGCACCCCATGAACAAGGCCGCGAACCGCTTCGGGGCGGCCACTTCCGGAGCGTTCCCCCAGACCGGGAGCGATTCCAGCCACGGCAGCGCCATGGTCACGCCGACACCGCGGAGGAACGTGCGGCGGGAAGTCGAGGCAGACGGGGTCATATCGGTCTCACTTGGCGTTGCCGCGCTGATTGAGGAACTGAGGGCTGGTGACGATCGCTTCCACCAGGCTCGAAAATCGGTGGTCGTTCGCTTTGAGCTTGGTGAGCATCTCCCGGACAAGTTTTTCGTCCGAGAGGAGCAGCGTGCGGCCGAGGGCGTAGGCCAGGAGTTTCCGGGCGAAGTTGTCGGCGAAGTCTTGTTGCCGGTGGCCGCGGAGGTACGCGGTCAGGCCTGCGAGGCCGTCGCCGGTGCTGCCGCCGGGGAACGTGGCCGTCGCGTCCACGGGGCGGCCGCCGAGGTCGTTCGCACGGCGTTCGCCGATCGGGCCGTAAGCCTCGAACACGAGGCCGAGCGAGTCGAACCGCTCGTGACAGGCGGCGCAGCTCTTGTCGGCCCGGTGCTGGGCGAGGGCTTCCCGCAGGGTCGATTCGCCCTTCGCTTCGTCGCTCGGCAGGTCGGGCACGTTCGGCGGCGGGGCCGGAATGTGTTCGCCAAGCACGCGGCGGGCGACCCAGTACCCGCGCTTCACGGGACTCGTCCGCAACCCTGGGGCGTTCTTCGTCAGGAACACGGCCATCGGCAGCAACCCGCCACGGCCGTACTTGTCCGCCCCGTCGAACCGCGTCCACCCGTCGCTACCGCCGGCCGGTACGGGCATCCCGTAGTGGCGGGCGAGGGCCGGGTTTACGAACGTGTGGTCGGCGTACAGGAAGTCGAGGATCGAGCCATCGCGGGTGGCCACATCGGTGAAGAACAGCACTGGCTCCTCGAACATGGCTTGCCGCAGGTCGGTGTCGAAGGTCGCGAAGCGGGCGCGGTCCACCGCGTTGTGTTCCTCGAACCGACGGAAGTCGAGCCAGTTCCCGCCGAACTCGGTCGCCAGCCCGCGGGCCTTCGGGTCCTTCAACATGCGGCGGGCCTGGGTGGCGAGCACATCCAGGCGGTGCAGGTCGCCCGCGGCGGCATGGGCCAGCAATTCCGGGTCTGGTAGGCTCGCCCACAAGAAGTAACTGAGCCGACTGGCCAGGGCGTGATCGGTGAGGGGGCGTGCGGTGCCGGGACCGGGGCCGGGCAGATCGACGCGGAAGCAAAAGTGCGGGGACATGAGCACCGCGACCACGGAATCGCGGATGGCGTCCTCGTGGCCCAGCCCATCGCGGTCGCGCAGCGAACGATAGAACTGCGTGAGGCGGCCGCGGTCCTGGGCTGTCAGCGGCCGACGGTACGCTCGCTCCGCAAACTGGTGCAGACTCGCGAGGTGGTGCGGCTCGGCCTCCTCGTGGGCCTTGTCGAGCC
>JBBQCQ010000826.1:0-1940 GCA_038318835.1 Gemmatales bacterium
GCCGTCACCGGAGTCCCGCCCGGCGAGTACCGGCGGGCGTTCCGCCTCGCGCGGGGCTGATTCGGTCTGGCCCTTTCGCACCGCACTCATATCCCATCCTCGATTCACCTTCCACACTCTGCGTGAGACGCCGATGAGCACCGCGAAGATTGCAACGGTCAAGGCCCGCGAAATCCTGGACAGCCGCGGCAACCCGACCGTCGAAGTCGATGTCATCCTGGAGTGCGGCACTCTCGGCCGGGCCGCGGTGCCGAGCGGAGCGAGCACGGGTGCCCACGAAGCGGTCGAACTCCGTGACGGCGACAAGAAACGGTATCTCGGCAAGGGCACGCTCAAGGCCGTCGAGAACGTCCACAAGTTCCTCGACGCAGGCTTGAAGGGGATGGACCCGTCCGACCAGGTGGCCGTGGACAAGAAGATGATCGCGCTGGACGGCACGCCCAATAAGGCGAAGTTCGGGGCGAACGCCATCCTCGGCGCGTCGATGGCGACGGCCCACGCGGCCGCGAAAGTGGCCGGCCTGCCGCTGTACCGCTACGTCGGCGGGGCGAACGCGGTCACGCTGCCCGTGCCTCTGATGAACGTGTTGAACGGCGGCAAACACGCCGACAGCACGGTGGACTTCCAGGAATTCATGATCGTCCCGGTGGGGGCGAAGACATTCCGCGAGGCACTGCGGATGGGGGCGGAGTGCTTTCACTCGTTGAAGAAAGTATTGCACGACAAGGGCCTGAACACGGCCGTCGGCGACGAAGGCGGGTTCGCCCCGAACGTGGCCAGCCCGGACGAGGCACTGGCCACCATCTCGCAAGCCATCGAGAAGGCCGGATACAAAGTCGGCGACCAGGTCGCGTTCGCCCTCGACCCGGCCTGCACGGAACTGTTCGAGGAAGCCAAGCACAAGGGCAAGGAAGGGTATTGTTTCTACAAAAGTGCCCCGGACAAGGTCATTTCGAGCGATGAGATGATCGACCTGTGGGCCACGCTGTGCAACAAGTACCCGATCGTGAGCATCGAGGACGGCCTGAGCGAGGACGACTGGGCCGGCTGGAAGAAGCTCACCGCGAAGCTCGGCAGCAAGGTGCAACTGGTCGGCGACGACCTGTTCGTGACGAACACCGAACGTCTGAAGCGAGGCATCATGGAAAGCTGTGGCAACAGTATTCTCGTGAAGGTCAACCTGATCGGCACGCTGACCGAGACGCTGGTAGCGGTCGGCATGGCGCTGCGGAACAAGTTCACCGCGATCCTCTCGCACCGCTCTGGCGAAACCGAGGACACGACCATCGCCGACCTGGCGGTGGCGACGAACTGCGGCCAGATCAAGACCGGCTCGGCCAGCCGCACCGACCGCATCGCGAAGTACAACCAGCTCCTCCGTATCGAGGAGCAACTCGGCGACGCCGCCGTCTACGGGGCGGAACTGCGGAAGTAGTATGCCGACCTTCCTCAGCGACCCGTCGCCGACCTTCTACGCGCTCGTCGCGGTGGCGTTCCTCATCGCGCTGGCCGTGTGGTATCGGCGGCGGGATCGGAAGACGCTCCTCACCGTCGGCATCGCCGGCATGCTGTTGATGGGGCTGTACCTGATCGATGTGGCGGTCGAAAGTCCGCGCGAGCAGGCCATCCGTCGCGTCCAGATCATGGCGGAGGCCGCGACCGCCCGCGACCCGGTACGGTTCGTCCAGCAACTGTCGCCGACGTTCAATTACAATGGTGCCAACCGCGAGAAGGTGCGGAACTCGTCGATCTGGGAGATGATCCGCCAGTACAACGCTCGCATCGTGGTGTGGGGCTTTGGCCAGTCGGACTTCCTCGAACACGGCGACAACGAGGTGGAGATCGGTTTCTACTGCAAGGGCGAAGCGAACGGCGGGGGCATGTTCCGCTTCGTCCGCGCTCGCTTCGTCCGCGACCCCGACGATCAGTTCCGCATGAAG
>JBBQCQ010000827.1:0-1930 GCA_038318835.1 Gemmatales bacterium
CCAGGGTGGTGCCGAGGAGTCCTCGACGAGGCCCACCAGGATCGCAACAGCATTTAGCCCGACAATGGTGGGCCTCGCAAAGCCTCGGCACCACCCTACGAAACCGCTGCCGCAATCGCGGCGGTCTCGATGCGTAGGATCGTCGGCCCCAGTCGCACGCTCTCCCACCCCGGTGCGGCGGCTTCGCTGTCGGTGAAGCCGCCCTCCGGGCCGACCGCGATCACGGTCGCCACCGCGGCCTTCGTCCACTCGGCCCCGCCGCTCGGGTGCAGGATGAGCTTTCGCGAAGGCAAATCCGGCCGCGACGCGAACGCCGACCACGCGGTCGGCGGGTCGATCGTCATCAGCACGTTTCGGCCGCACTGCTTGCTCGCCTCGATCACCATGCGCTGATACTTCTCGACCGCGTCGGCCTTCGGCCGCACGATGCTGCGTTCCGTCACCAACGGCACGAAACGAGCGACGCCGAGTTCCGTTAGCTTCTCGATCAGAAAGTCCAGCCGGTCCCCCTTCGGCAACGCCGACGCCACCCACAGCGGTGGCGTTCGCTCGCGGTCCACGACCACGGGTACGCCGATCACCAGCGACACGGATTTTTTCCCGACGCCGAGGACTTCGGCCGGGTACTCGCGACCGTCGCCGTTGAAGAGCGTGACATGCGCCCCGACCTCGATCCGCCGGACAGCGTGCAGGTGGTGGGCCTCCGGGCCGGTCAGTTGGTACTCGCCGGCTCGCAGGGCATCAGGGGTGTAGAAGCGGTCAGCCACGGGTGAGTTGGTAGGCCAGTTTCGCGTTCGTGGCGAACACCTTCGTCGGGTCGCCGGCCTTCTCGGTCACGTACTTCGTCACCAGGGAAACCGTCGTGTCCAGTTTCGCGGCGTAATCGCTGACGGGCCAGTTGCTGCCGAACATCAGCCGCAGTTCGCCGAAGGCCGCCCACACCGCATCGAGCGTCGGCCGGTAGAAATCCAGATCGGTAGACGCCGTGCCCTCGCGGTTCCGCGTGCCATCCACGAGGGCCGACAGCTTGCACCACACGTTCCGCGCATCGGCGGCCGCGGCGAGATTGTCGCGATAGGTTTTGTCCACGGCTTTGCCGTCGATCTTCGGGTTAGCCATGTGGTTAATCACGATCGTCAGCGAGGTGAACTTCTTGCTGAGGGCGACCACGTCGGGCAGCAACTCCGGCCCGCCGTTCACGTCGAGGGTCAGGCGGCGGTCGCCGAAGGCTTGCAGGTTCTTCGCCACGGTGTCGTCGGTCAGGGCTTTCTTCATCTCGGCGTGCGTGATGCGAATGCCGCGGAAGAGCGGATTCTTGGCGAAGCGGTCGAGGTTGGCGATGAAGTTCGCTTCCGTCGGAATCAGCCGCCCGACGACACCGAGGAGGAACGGTTTGTCCTTCGCCAGATCGAGCAACCATTGGTTGTCTTCGACCCACGGCGACGCTTCGATCACGATCGTGCCGACGATGCCGAGCGGTTCGGCGAGCTTCTGGTAGTCGGCCGGCAGCACGCGGCGGTACAAAAGCTTGTCGTCCTTCGCCGGCCACGGCACGCCCTGCGTGCGCGTCGGATCGTAGAAGTGCGTGTGCGTGTCGATGAGTGCCGGCTTCGCGTCGGCGGCGAGGGCGGGCACGGTGAAAGTGGCGGCGGCAGTCGCAGCCAACCAGTCGCGGCGGGTGAGGGTCATGCGGTCGTTATATAACGACCGCATGGAACTCGCTGAACTCACCTGGCCGCAGGTCGCCGCCCTGCCGCGGACGACGCCCGTCGTCTTCCCCATCGCCGCCCTCGAACAGCACGGCCATCACATGCCGCTGTTCACCGATAGCCTCTTGCTCGGCGAAGTCCTCCGCCGTGTCAAGCAAACGCCGGTGGCCGAGAAAGTGCTGTTCGCGCCGCTGCAATGGCTGGGCAATTCGCACCATCAC
>JBBQCQ010000828.1:0-1925 GCA_038318835.1 Gemmatales bacterium
AAGGAACTCGATACCGACGAGGACGGCCAGGTCGGGCTGTACGAGTGGCGGCGCGACGGTCGCCTGTCGAGCGACTTCCTTCCGATGGACCTGAACGGCGACGGCTTGTTGACGGCCGAGGAATACCTGCGGTACAAGAACCCGAACTTCACAATGGCCTCGCTCGCCCCGAAGACCGATCGCAACGGCGACACGAGCCGCAGCAGCGGGGACGACCGCACGGCCGACCGTGGCAGCAGCGACCAACGCTCGCGGGGTGGTAGTTCCAATATGTCCGGCGGCGGCACCGCCCCGGAACGCGAACGCACCGGCGGCAACCCCTTCGCCCCGAGTCGCAGTGAGGCGACTGCCGCGAACAAGGATAACAAGGAGACCAAGGACAACAAGAAGGACGAGAAGAAAACCTCCGCCCGCGGTGGTGCCCCCAGCGGTCGCGGCGGTCGGTCGGAATAAGTACTGAGCCAGTTTCGCGAATCGGGGCCGGGGTTCTCGTGAGAGAATCCCGGCCCTGTCTCTTTTCCAGCACGCGTCAGGCGGTTATCAACGCGAAGGGGGCCGGAGTTCTCTCACGAGAACTCCGGCCCCCTTCGCAATCGCGGATGACCGCGTTACTTCTGGATCGACTTCTTGGCCAGTTCGACGAGTTGGTCGAACGCGGCCGGGTCGTGAATTGCGATCTCAGACAGGCTCTTGCGGTCGAGCATCACGGTGGCCAGTTGCAGGCCATGAATGAACTCGCTGTACCGCAGGCCGCGCATCCGGCAGGCCGCGTTGATGCGGATGATCCACAGGCTGCGGAACTCCCGCTTCTTCACGCGGCGGTCGCGGAAGGCGTAGGCGCGTGCCCGCAGCAGTGTCGAGATCGACTGCCGGTAGAGGTTGTGGCGACTCAGGCGGAAGCCCTTGCACAACTTACGGTGCCGCTTCCGACGGAGGGTGGTGGTCTTCCCGCTTCCCGCGCGAACCATGGCTTATGTCCTTCGATGTGTGTTGTGGTGGTGGAACAAGTCGGGGGTTAGTATTCGCCCATCGCGATGAGGTACTTCTTGACGATCGCCCCGGTGGTGATGCCGGTGCCGCGGAGTTGGCGGCGTTGCTTCGCGTTGAAGTGGGCGTTCAAGTGCCGCTTCCCGCAGATGCCGTGCTTCAACTTCCCGGTCGCCGTCCGACTGATCCGCTTCAGGACCGACTTGTTCGTCTTGTTCTTCTTGGCCATGGTCGATTCTCCGTGGAGAGGGGCAACGACCGAAGTCGCTGGCTTCAGGACCCTCTGACACTGGGGCGAGGCCGAACCGCTCGGCTTCGCGGGAAAACACGAACGCACCCAGGTGGCCCCAGGTGCGAACAGGAAATCCCGTTTGGGACGGAACATCTTATGAAACGTCGGCCGCGTGTCCAAGCCTTATTTCGTCGGCGGGGCGGCGGGCGGCTTCGCGACGACCGTGGCCGGCGGTTTCGCAGCAGCGCCGGCCCCCCCTTCGGGTGGCTTCGCCGGAGCGTCGCTCGCGGGCTTCGCCGGGGCCTCGCCCGCTGGCTTCAGGACCGCGTCGCCGGCCGGCTTCGGCGGGGCGTCGCCCGGCGGCCGGATGGCGGGCTTCGGCCCGTCCGGCTTCTTCTCCTGCTTTTTCGCCGGCTTGGGGGGCGTAGTCGAACCCTTCGGGGCCAACAGCGCCGTCATCTGCTTGCCTTCCATCCGCGGTGGCGATTCTACCTTGCACACATCGAGCAACGCCTCGACCATGCCGTCGATGATTCGTCGGCCTTCCTCGATGTGCTGCATCTCGCGGCCGCGGAACTGCACCTTCAGTTGCACCTTGTCGCCGTGCTGCAAGAACGTGCGGGCCTGGTTCAGCCGCGTGTCCACGTCGTGTTGGCCGGTCTTCGGCCGCACGCGGAGTTCCTTGAGCTTCTGCTGGTGCGTCTTC
>JBBQCQ010000829.1:0-1918 GCA_038318835.1 Gemmatales bacterium
CGGCGAAGTCGAACGAGAAGGTCCTCGAAGCGATTCAGATGCTATGGTACGAAGAGTGGAAAGACGAGTACGGCGACTGATTACATCTTCGGATCGACCGGCACGCGGTTGAACCGCACGGTCAGGTCGGCCAGTCGTTCGATCGCCCCGAACGGGAAGTCTTCCCAGCGGGTTCGCCACTTCCAGTTGCCGTCGGCCTTGCCGGGCACGTTCATGCGGGCGATCGTGCCGGCCGCGAGCAGGTCTTGCAACGGCGCAATGGCGATCTTCGCGACCGACCCCCACGCCAGCCGCATGAACTCCCAGGCCGGTTCGTGGACCCAGTGGCCAATGTACTCCCCGACCACCGACTGGTCGTGGCCGTTGAGGGAGCGCCACCATCCGACCGTGGTGTCATTGTCGTGCGTGCCCGTGTAGGCGACCGTGTCCGGTTCGTAGTTGCACGGCAAGTACGGATTCTTCGGCGTGTCAATCGCGAATTGAAGCACGCGCATGCCGGGCAGTTTCAGCGATTCTCGCAGTGCGTCCACGTCCGGCGTGATGACGCCGAGATCTTCGGCAATGAACGGCAGCGACCCGAGGCTGGCCTGCATCGCGTCGAACAGTTTGCGGCCGGGGCCATCAATCCACTTGCCGTTGCGGGCGTTCGTGTCGGCCGCGGGGATGTGCCACGCCTGGGCGAACCCGCGGAAGTGATCGAGCCGCACGAGGTCCACTTGCTTGAGCGCCTGTCGGACGCGGGCGATCCACCATGCGTACCCGTCGGCGTGCATCGCCTTCCAGTCGTAGATTGGGTTTCCCCAGTGCTGACCGTCGGCGCTGAAGTAATCCGGCGGAACCCCTGCCACGACTGAGGGTCGGCACAGGTCATCGACGAGGAACAACTTCGGGTTCGCCCACACGTCGGCCGAGTCGCCGGACACGAAAATCGGAATGTCGCCGATGATGCGAAGTTTCTTCGTGGCGGCGTAGTGCTTCAAGGCCGACCACTGCCGATCAAACAGAAACTGACCGAACTGATGGAGTTCGATTTCGCTCCGCAACTTCCCCCTCGCGGCTTGCAGGACTTTCGCATCCCGCCGAATGAGGTCGGCCGGCCACTGCACGAGTGCGGCGTCTTTCAACTCGCCGCGCAGGGCGGTGAACAGTGCGTAGTCGTCGAGCCACGGCCGTTCGCGCTGGCAGAACTCCTCGAAGGGTGTCCGGAGCTTCGGCACCTTGCCAGCGTGGAAGTGCTGCCACGCCTGCCGGAGCAGTTCAGCCTTGAAAGGGACGACGTGAGACGAATCGAAATGCTCATCCGGGAACCATCGGCCGGCCGAGGCGTTGGGCGGGAGAACTCCTTCGCGTTCGAGCAGTTCCGGGCTGAGCAAAGTGACGTTGCCGGCGAACGCCGAAAAAGACTGGTACGGCGAGTCGCCGAACCCGGTCGGGCCGAGCGGCAGGATTTGCCACCACGTCTGCTTCATGGCCGCCAGCGTGTCCACCCACCGGTACGCGGCCGGCCCCAGGTCGCCGACGCCGAACGGGCCGGGTAGACTGGTGGGGTGGAGCAACAGGCCGGAAGATCGCAGGAGCATGGAAGAGGTCCTTTCGCTTCCGCTCATCATACAGACGAGATCATCGATGGACGAAAAGCCTGCCGCCCGCCCCCTCGTCGAGGGCCAGCACTACTACCTGGAGGATGGGAGGTGGGTGTTCACCGCGCTGTTCTTGCGCGAGCGGGGGTATTGTTGTGAGAACCACTGCCGCCATTGCCCCTACGGGTTCAAACCAAAAGAGGCGGACGAAACGAAGCCGTAAACGGGTCCGCGGCTTACGACACGCGGGCGAACACCGCCTTCAAGTACCGCCCTTCCTGCACGTGCGCGAGGAATGGGTGGTCGGCCCCGGCCCCACTGATCTTGAAGATTTGTAG
>JBBQCQ010000830.1:0-1914 GCA_038318835.1 Gemmatales bacterium
CAATCGACCGTTCCGCGGCATCGCACACTCAAGAAGGGAACGGTTCGGGCGATCTGCGATCAACCGGAAATCCCGCGACCGCCCGACGTGTGACTTCTACCGGGTCGTTACCTTTTGCATCACCACCGGCTTCGCCGGCAACTCGCTGCCGGCATCCTTCGCTGGAGCGTCGGCGATCTTCCGCAGCACATCCATCCCCAGCGTGACCTTGCCGACCACGATGCCGTCGCCGTCGAGCGTTGGGTTCGGGCCGAGCGTGATGTAGAACCGCGTGCCGCTCGTTGCGCCGTCCTCTTCCCGCAGGAAGCCGACCGTGCCCTCGGCGTGCGTCACGTCGCTCAGTTCCGGCTTCACGAAGTACCCCAGGTGGCCACGGCCAGGCGTGCCGTCGCCGAGCGGACAACCGGCCGTCACGTACTCCAGCAACTCGGTCGTGTTGTCGGCCGACACGAACGCCTGTGTCACCACCCGCTCGAACACGAGGTTGTCGAAGTACCCAGCCTTCGTCAGGGCCAGGAAGTTCCGCACATGATTCGGAGCCACGGCCGGGTCGAAGGTGATCTCGATGTTGCCGAGTTCCGTCTTGATGGTCGCCCGCGGGGTGTCGGTGAGCTTCACTGTCGGCCACAGTGTCCGCACGTCGTCGGCGAGTTTGGCGGCCGACTTCCCCGCCAGCGTCGTGTCCGGTGGCAGCGCGAACCCGGCCGGCAGCACGTTCGTGGTGGCCTGCTCGAACGTCTCGTCGAGGTTCGCCGTCGGCTTGACCGGAGCGGCATCCGCAACGGCGGGCATGTCGGCGGGCTTGTTCTCGGTCGTGGCCGCGGGCTGACAGCCGGCAATGCCGAGGGCCGCGACGAGGCTGAGATAGTGGCGGTTCATGGTGAACATCCTTCGGAAAGAATTCGGCCGTGGAATAGCGTGAGTGACGGGTGAGGTCAACGCGAAAGCATTAAATCGGAACGCGGAGAACGCAGGATTGGAACGCCGGATCAAAGGCAGGATAAAACCAGAGCCGATTTCAGGTTCTGATCCGGTTTTCATCCGGCGTTTGAATCCTGCGTTCTCCGCGTTCCGTTTTTCCCCATAATCCTCTTCATGGCCGAAACTCCCATCACGCTCCAGTCCGATCGCGGTACGGTGCTGCTCACCGACGGGCCGCCGGGGTACGACTTCACGCAGTTGCCCGGCGTCGTCTTCGACCCGCGGAACAATTCGTACCGGGCGCAAGGGCGACACTACCGGGCGATCATCGAGCACTTTATCCGCGAGAAGATTCCGTACACCGATTCCGCCCGCGGCTGGGAAAACAAGGACGCCGGGTGGAAGCTGAAGGTGGACTGGCTGCCGCACTGGTACCAGACGGAAGCCCTCGACACGTGGGTGAAGACCGGCCGCCGTGGGTTGGTGATTCTGCCCACCGGCACCGGGAAGACGTTCCTCGGCGCGCTCGTCATTCAGAAAGTTTCGCGGCCGACGCTCGTGGTGGTACCCACGCTCGACCTGCTGCGGCAGTGGGTCGGGCAGCTCGCCGACTTCTTCGGCGTCGAGGTCGGGGCGGTCGGCGGCGGCGACTACTCCATTCAGCCGATCACCGTCATCACCTACGACTCGGCCCGCATCTACGCCGAGCGATGGGCGAACAAGTTCGGCCTGCTCATCTACGACGAAGTCCACCACCTGCCGGGGCCGGGCTACGCCGAGACGGCGATCGCCGCGTTCGCCCCGTTCCGCCTCGGCCTGACGGCCACGCCGGAACGCGCCGACGGCGGCGAGACGATCTACCCGGAACTCGTCGGCCCGATTGCGTACCGCCGCGAAATCACGGAACTGTCCGGCGACTTCCTCGCGGAGTATCAGGCCAAGCGAGTGCTGATCGACCTGACGGACGAGGAAGCCGAGAACTATCGCACCAGT
>JBBQCQ010000831.1:0-1903 GCA_038318835.1 Gemmatales bacterium
AATCGCGGACGGCTCGCTCGGCCCGTTCCACGGCCGCGTCGGCCGTTTCCTGTTTCGCCTCCAAGGCTTTCAGTTCGAGTGCGGGGTCGATCTTGCGGAGCTGTTCGAGTTGCAATCGCTCCGCGTCGGCGAGGATTTTTCCGCTTTTGATCTTCGCCGCGAACACGTCCACGTCTGTCTGTGTGACCTGCGACGTGACCTTGGCTTTCTCGCGAAGTTGCTCCAGTTGCTTCTCGGCCGCGGCCACTTCCGCGTCGGCGGCCTCGATCTTTTTCTGTTGCAACGCAATCTGATCGGGGTGTTGTTTCACGCGCACGTCGGCCGCCTCGATCTCCACCCGCACAGCCTTCACCGCGGCCTTCGCCTCTTTCACCGCCCCGAGGTACGACGCCTCGTCGAGTTTCAGGATCGGGTTGCCCTTCTTTACGATGGCGCTTTCCTTCACGTACAGTTCCACAACCCGGCCGGGCACGCTGGGGTCGAGCGAAATCGTTGTGCCGTCGATGTCGACGCGGCCGTTGCACACGATGTCCAGGTCTTCGAGGGTCGGGCCGGTACTCACGGGCGGCGGAGCAGGGCGGGTGAAGTACCAGGCAGGTCCGCCAATCGACGCGATGAGGATGAGAATGCCCAGCCACACGATCAGGCTGGGGCCGCGGGACTCGCTCGCCATGATCTGCTCCGTCAGCGGATGTTGTGGGCCGGATCGACATTCTGGAAGGACCGCAGGGCCGCTAGCCCGGACCCCATCGCCATGACCATCGTGATGAGAACGGCGAAGCCGATGACGACGGGGTGCAACACGACCTGTGTCCCGAGGGCATTCGCAAACTGAACCAGGACGATCGAGACGGGGATGGCCACGACGACACCGAACAGGCCGACCCAGAACGACTGCTCCAGAACCGAGAGTTGCAGTCGCCAGCGGGGAATGCCCATCGCCCGCAGCGTGGAGTACTCGCGGAGCGATGCCGCGGTGGCGGCGTAAAGTGTCTGGCTGGTGACGACCGCCCCGACGAGTAGACCAAGCAGGGCCGTGAAGCCGACCGCGATGCCGGCCTTCGTTGTCGTCAGCCAGTATTTCCGCGACCGATACGAGAAGTCGTCGGCAGTGAAAGCCATCACCTGCGTGTACCCCTTCATCCGCTCCACCACCCGGTCCGCGTCCCCCGGCGACCGGCACTTGGCGACGAGGTACGTGGCCTCACCGGGGAAGTACTTCAAGAGCACGCGGGCGTTGTCATTCGAACAGAACACATAAGGCCCGCCGAGGCTCTTGTACCCGCGGACGAGGCCGACCACTTTAACCCGCTTGCCGAGGATGTCGGCATCCTCGCCGATGCCGGTGATGTTCAGCCGCCCCAACTCCGACTCGTCCACGGCGACTGTAAACGGCTCGGACAGTCTCGCCATCAATTCGGGCTGTTCCCGCAGCCCCTCGACGGCCGCAAGGGAATCGAGGCCGACGGACGAGCCGACGACCGTGCAGACTTCCGGCGTGGCGGGCTTCTGGGTGGTCGAGACGCGCGTCCAGAGCGAGAAGCCGATCATGGCGAGTTCGGCCCGCTCGACTTCCGGCTGCTCGACGAGCCGCGTCACCCAGCGGTCGGGCAACTGGCGGCCAAGATCAACACTCTTCACACCGGGGTAGCCGACCCACACATCGGCCCGCGATTTGTCAATCGGCAGCGACACAGCGGCCACGAGGCCGATCACGAGGCCGCCCTGGACGGCGATGAGCACGGCCGCGAACGCCACGGCCAGGATCGCCGGGAAGAAGCGCGTCCGCTCGAACCAGATCGTCGTGAGGGAGTAACTCATCGGACATATCCAGCATCGCAGAATCTCCGCGAAGGGCAAGGACCGCCCGGCCGCACCGACCAGTCCTTGGTCCCACTTCGAG
>JBBQCQ010000832.1:0-1888 GCA_038318835.1 Gemmatales bacterium
AACTCTGGGGGCGAGGGCGGTCGAACCCTTCCCGCCCCTTCGAGGCTCCTCATGGCCGACGCCGCCGAGAACCCGACTCCGCCGAAGCCGACTGGCCCTCAGCCCATGTGGATGGCCGCTGGTGGGCCGGCCCCGGTCGGCCGGAACAAAGCCCTCTTGTTCGGCTCGCTGCTCATTGTGCTCGTCCTCGGCGTGCTCGTCGGCATCCTTATGCTGCCCGAACCGCCGGCCGCTGCGTACCTCGTGTCGCTGCCCCTGCCCCTGTACGACGACCCGGCTTTGCCGCCGGTCGCGTTCGCCGAGGACGACACGAAACTGCTCGTCACATGCTTCCCTGGCAACGCCGAGAACGCGTACAACGTGCAGGAATTCCTCGACGGCAAGCTGAAGGCCATCGGCGGCGGCAAACTGCGGGCCGACTGGGGCGACGACGAACGCCGCACGCTGGAGAATGGGCGGCCGTTCGTCTTCCACATCGTCGGGCACGCGGCCGCCGACGGCGACACGCTCTACCTGCTGCCAATCAAGGCCACCGCCGCCGACCCCAAGTCGGGCGTGCCCCTCGAGAGCATCCTGAAGGCGATGGCCGACTGCCCGACGCCGAAGAAGCTCCTGATTCTCGACCTCGGCCACCCGCGGACGAATGCCTTCCAGGGCGTGCTCTCCGACACCGTCACGCCGAAGTTGCACGACTGGCTGGCCCGCAAGAAGGCCGAGTTGCCGTGCCCCGTGCTCGTGTCGTGTTCGCCGGAGCAGACGAGCGAGGTAATCCCGCAGGTCGGCGTGTCGGCGTTCGCGTTCTACATCGCCGAGGGTCTTCGCGGCGGTGCCGACGGGTATGGCGACACGGAACCGGATCGACGGATCAAGGTTCGCGAGCTGGCCGAGTTCGTCAAAATCCGCGTCGCCCGGTGGGCACGGCAGAACCGCGACCGGCCGCAACTCCCGCGGTTGTTCGAGCCGCCAAACTTCGCCGACTTCGACCTACTGCTCGACGTGGACCCACCGGGCACCGAAGACGCCGACCCGCCCCGCAAATACGAGTTCGTGAAGGCCGGCACGGCCAACGGGTGGACGCAGATCGGTGCCCTGTCCCCGGACTCCCTCCGCCGGGCCGGGCCAGCCGTCGCGCAGTGGGCAACCTCCGCCGTGCGTACCGAACAAATCTACGCCGCCGGCGACGCGAAGGCGGCGAACGCGGCGGCACGAGCGAACGACTGGTTGCTACGGGTGGCTCAGGCCGCCCGGCCGCCGGAATTGGCCGAGTACCGCACGCTGGCCGGCGTGGCCCTGCCGCCGCCGGGTGGGATGCCGCCGATCGATGTGCCCTCCGCCGCCCTCGCCGCCCTGCGGGTTTACGCCCGCGCCGTCATTCCTGAGAGCGGCACGAAGATCGACGAGAAGCTGGCCACCGAACGGCGGGTCGAGTTCGAGTTGATCGCCGAGAAACTGCCCGGCCCGGTGGTCGCGAAGATCGCCTGGGACTGGCTGATGCGCGACTTCCCGCAGCCGCAGCAGGGGCACGTGATGCTGGCCGCGAAGGTGGTGGCGGCGGCCGTGAAAGACGCGGGCGAACCACCGTATGCGGAAGCGGCCGGCCTGAAGTGGATCGCCGCACTCGACGCGGGCACCTTCGACACCGCGGCTGGGCGGGTGGCCGTCGGTCAGGCCTTGAAGGCCGAGGCTCAGGCCGCCGCGGCCCTGCGGATGGGCTCCGAACACTTCGCGCGGGTGGCGGTCGCAGTCACGGCCGCCGACGCGAAGAAGCGGGCCGCCGATAAACTCCTTCGGACGGCCGAGGGCACGGTGCAGTTGCGAACAGCCGAAGAGGCCTTCGCGGTCGTGACCGACCAGTTCCGGGAGATCGAAGCGCGGCGGACCGCCCTCG
>JBBQCQ010000833.1:0-1860 GCA_038318835.1 Gemmatales bacterium
GGTCATCCCACCAGTCATCCCGCCGGTCATCCCACCGGTCATCCCACCGGTCATCCCGCCGGTCATCCCGCCAGTCATCCCGCCGGTCATCCCGCCCCCCCCCACGACCCAGCCCATGCTCGGCGGTGTGCCGCCGATCGCCATCGGTACCGACTCGCGGGTGAACTACATCAACGCCGACCGCAGTTCGCGGTACACGACTGCCCCGTTCGCCGGCGTTGCCACCCGCACGGCCACGGCCGACTTCAACCGCGACGGCGTGGCCGACCTCGTTGTCGGCACCGGACCCGGCTCGGCCACTCGCGTTCGTGTTCTCGATGGGGTCACGCAGGCCGTCCTGTTCGACGTGCAGCCGTTCGAGGCGAGTTTCACCGGCGGCGTGTACGTTGCGGCTGGGGACCTGGACGGCGACGGCATACCCGACCTGGCCATCACCCCCGACGAGGGCGGCGGGCCGCGGGTGGACGTGTACCGCGGGGCGGGATTCGTCAAGCTCACCGCCTTCTTCGGCATCGACGACACGAACTTCCGCGGTGGTGCTCGTGCCACCATCGGCGACATGACCGGCGACGGCGTCGGCGACCTGGTGGTGGTGGCCGGGTTCGGCGGCGGGCCGCGGGTGGCCGCCTTCGACGGGCGGTCGCTCAGCGGCACGCCGCAGAAGCTCTTCGGCGACTTCTTCGCCTTCGAGCAAGCTCTGCGGAACGGCATCTTCGTGGCGGCCGGGGATGTGGACGGCGACGGCTTCGCCGACCTGATCGCCGGCGGCGGGCCGGGCGGCGGGCCGCGGGTGACGGCGTTCAGCGGGCGGGCGCTACTCGGCAACAACCAGCAGGTGCTGGCGAACTTCTTCGCCGGTGATGTGAACAACCGCGGCGGCATTCGCGTGGCTGTCAAGAATCTCGATGGCGACAACCGGGCCGACATCGTCACAGGCCCCGGCCCCGGCGGCGGGTCAAAAGTGACCGCGTACTACGGCACGAACCTCGGCACGCCCGCGTTCGACGTGGACGTGGACGGCGTCGGCGCGAACGGCATCTACGTCGGGTGAGCTAACAATCCGCCCACGGACGTTCGTCCGTGGGCTTCGCCCTCTTATAACTCTTTCAGCCAGTTGATCGCGGCCTTTTCCTCGCTTGAGGTGTAGCCTTCGTCCATCGTCTTGATGAGAAGCTTCACCAGGTCCTGGTCCCCCTTCAGGGCGGCCCGCATCGCCGGCTTCTTCTGGACCGCTTGCACGTACAGCACCGACACGTCGTCGGCGTCGCTGTTCTGATTCTTGTCGAGGAAGTCGATCACCTTCCGCACTCGTGGCAGGTTCGTGTCCATCGCGGCCAGACACTTCGCCAGGCCTTCTTCGTCCATATTGAAGGTCATGCCCCAGCCGCCCGTGCGGAAGCGGTTGATGATGAACCGCGGGTCGTCCTGCAAATACCACAAGAAGCCGTGCGTGATCGGGTTCTTCGTGCCCGACGGCATGCCGACCTTCGAGATGGTGAAACTGGAGTCGAACCCGGACAGCCAGTTCACCGGGTCGAACGTGAAGCCGTGCTCAAACTTCTGAATGCCCGGCGGGTAGAAGACGGCCGGCGAGCCGAACGTGTGGACGGTGCGGCCGCTGAGCGCCTCCGGCCCATCGACGGCCGCGATGGCCTGGAGGACGTTGCTGAGGATCAGGTTGCCCTGACTGTGGGCGAAGATTTCGCGGCGGCGGTTCTCCGGCTTGCGGAGTTCGTCGAACAGCGCCACCTGGGCCACGTTGCGGCTCAGAGCGTCTCGCATGACCTGCACCGGCGTGCGGTAGCCCTTGAGGATGCGGTTCCACAGGCTGTTGCCCGACTCGACTTTGCCTTGCGCGCT
>JBBQCQ010000834.1:0-1845 GCA_038318835.1 Gemmatales bacterium
GCCGGCTTCTCCTTCGCGGTCGCCAGCTTCGCCTCTTCCTTCAATTCACTGCGAATCTGTTCGATCACTTCGTGCAGCCGGAATGCTTTCAGTTTCACGTCGGAGCTCGACTTCGCGATCTGATCCAGCCCTTCCTGAATATCCGTCTGCTGCCTCGCCCGGTGTTCGAGCAACGGCTTCGCGACAATCAACCCACCCTGGTACAACCGCAACGCCCCTGCGTGGTCGCCGGCGTTGTACAGGTCGGCCCCCTGATTGTGGACTTCCTTGAGCGACGCCAGCACGATCCGATCCAGGTCGGTCGTGCGAACCGTGGGGGCCGGGGGCATAGCGGTTCCTGCGGGGGCCGGGGATTTCGTCGGCGGTTGCCCGACCGCGGTCGCGGCAAGGGCGAGACTACAGAGTGGGAGAAGGAATCGCATCGCGGGCCTCGCCGTACCGCCCTCATGTTAGCCCATCGGGACGTTCGCACCAACCTCCGAACAGTCCACGGCCGCATTCGCACGGCGAAGCTGCGCGGGTTGTAGCGAACCGTTCCGCTATACTGGCAGGCATGTCGCCGCCAACCCCACCGCCGGACGATCCGCCCTCCCGCCGGGAGCGGTGGTCGTCCTTGTTGCAAAACTCCGCGAAGCCGCTGTTCGTGTTGTACCGCACGCGGCGGGTGCGGTTCGTGAACGCCGCGTGGGAGCATCTCACCCGCACGAGTGCGGCCGACGCCATCGGCCGGGCGTGCGTGCGGTCGGGCAAGATCGACGCCCTCTTCCGCACCCTCGCGCCGCCGCCGGAAGCGGTGGCCGGCCAAGTCGCCCGCGTGCGGCGGGCCGTGCCGCCGGCGAAGGCGGGGCCGCCGTGGTGGGACATCACGTTCGTGCCGCTGACGAGTGCCGACGGGTCGCCCGGCTTCCTCGGCCTCATCGACGTGGTTCACCCGCAGCCCGCGGTGCCGGCGAAGAAGCTCCCCGCCGTCGTCGCCGACGTTCGCGAGAAGCACGCGGCAGCCTTCTCCTTCGACCGATTCGCGAGCACGACCCCGGCCGGCGAACGCTTCCTGAATCAGGTGCGGCTGGCGGCCGGGACGAGCGTGCCGGTCTGGATCGTCGGCGAACCGGGCAGCGGCAAGGAGTCGGCCGCCCGCGTGATTCACCATCACTCGGCCCACCGCGAGCGAGCGTTCGTGGCGTGCGATGGCCGCGGCGTGCAGCCGTACTTGCTCGATTCGATCCTGTTCGGCCACGGCGGTCTGGCAGCCAGCGGCAAAGTTGGCACGCTAGTGCTAAAGTCGCCGGCCGCCCTGCCTCGCGACCTGCAACAGCGATTATCCGACTGGCTGCGAACCGCCCCGCACCCGCCGCGGTTGATCTGCACTTCGACCCGTGACGCCGCCACCGACGTGAAGGCCGGCACGCTCCGCGGAGAGTTCCAGACCGACTTTTCGGTGTTGGAACTGAGCTTACCACCGCTGCGAGATCGGCTCGACGACTTACCACGGCTCCTCGCGGGAACGGTCGTGTCGGCAGAAGCGATGAACGTTTTGCGGGCACACACCTGGCCGGGGAACGTGCGGGAACTGATCGAAACCATAAGCGAAGCGGCCGGCCGGGCGGGGGCCGAATCGGTCGGTGTGCCGCACCTGCCGCGATACCTGCGCGAACGAGCGATGATCGCGGCGAACCCGATTCCCCCGGCCGCCCCGAAGTGGAACCTCGACGACCTGCTGACGGCTGTCGAGAAGCGGCTGATCGAACTCGCGATGCAGAAGGCCGACGGCAACCAGACGGAAGCCGCGGCGCTGCTCGGCATCTTCCGCACGCGGCTCGGCCGACGGATCGAGGCGCTGAAGAT
>JBBQCQ010000835.1:0-1831 GCA_038318835.1 Gemmatales bacterium
ACGGGGCCGGCACGAGCAACTCGGCGAGCGGCGCGAAGGCTTGGCTTTCGGTCGGCAAGATGATGCGGTTCCAGACGGTCCAGCCCCAGCCGAGGAGGACCACGGTCAGGACGCCCACGACGAGATTGACGTACCCCAGCCAGCGGCGGTAGCGGCTGTAGGTGGTGGCAATTTCGCTCCGCCGGGACGGGTCCGCCAGGACCGACGACGAAACCCATCGGCTCAGCACGATGGCCCCGCCCAGCGGTACCAAGAAGGCGAACACGGTAAGCGCGAGGCTGCCGCTGCCGCCGAACCCGAAGGGCGGTTCCGGCCACGGCAACCGGGCACACGACGCCGTCAGGAGCAGGACGAGAATGATCGGCATGGTCGCATTTTACGCCGGGAAGGGGTGCGTTTTTTGCCGCAGAGGGACGCCGATCAGAACAAAATCATTTCACCGGTCTTAATCTGCGTTCCTCGGCGTCCCTCTGCGGCAAAAGTCTCTTAAATCGTCACGGTGACGTTCGCCACCAGCTTCTGCACGTGCTTGGCCAGCAGGTCCAGTTCGAGGTTTACACTTGCCCCCACGTCCTTGAGGCCGAGCGTCGTGTGATCGCGGGTGTGCGGAATGACCATCACGCGGAATTTCTGCGGCGTCGTCTCCACGATCGTCAGGCTGATACCGTCCACGGCGATCGACCCCTTGTTGACCATCAAGTCGTCGAAGGGAGTGGGGCAGGCGAATTCGAGCATGAGCCACTCGCCCTGTTGTTCCTTCTGCGTGATTCGCCCTACGCCATCGACGTGGCCGGTGACGAAGTGCCCGCCGAGGCGGTCGCCGACGCGCAGAGCTTGTTCGAGGTTGACCGCGTCGCCGACGATCAGGTGGCCGAGGTTCGTTTTCAGGAGCGTTTCCGGCCCCGCCTGGAACCGGAGGGCGTCCTCGAAGAACGCCGCCACCGTGAGGCAACAGCCGTTCACGGCGATGCTCTCGCCAAGTTCGATTTTCGCCATCTCGGCCGGCCGCGAGATGGTCAGCGTGCGGCCGCCGGCGTCATCTTCCTGGAGATGAACGACGCGGCTCAGGGCTTTAACGAGTCCGGTGAACATACATCAAATTCTAGGACGATTTCTCTCGACAAACCGCCCCGTTCGGGGTATTTCGCGAGATGGGAAGAGGTCGTACTGGGGGATTTACGGACATGGGGATGCTTGACCACTGGCACCCAGTGCTGGCGAGCCGCGACCTGACGAAGAAACCACACGGTTTGCAACTCGGCGGCCGGTTGATTTGCCTGTTCCGCACGGCCAACGGCCGGGTGGGGGCCATCGACGACGTCTGCCCACACCGGCGGATGAAACTGAGCTATGGCCGCGTGGTCGGCGACCGCGTCGAGTGCAAGTACCACGGCTGGACGTTCGATGGCTGCGGCGACGGCGAAAGCCCGAGTACCCCCAAGATGCACACCTGCACCGAGAGCTTCGACGCCTGCGAGGAGCGCGGGTTCATCTGGGTGAAGTCGCGGCACAGTACCCCGACCTTCCCCGACATGCACACCGACGACTTCTACCACATCGGCAACTTCCTCCACACCGTGCCGGCACCGTTGGAACTGACCGTGGACAACTTCACCGAGATCGAACACAGCGGCACCGTCCACGACACCTTCGGCTACGATCTGGAACGAATGCACGAGGTGAAGGTGAACTTCGAGCCGACCGAGAAGTCAGTGCGGGTGATGAACGTCGGGCCGACGAAAGTGCTCGGCCCGGTCTTCCGGCGGATGCTCGGCGTTCGCAATACCGACCTGTTCCACGACGACTGGACGACGTACTTTTCGCCCATCTA
>JBBQCQ010000836.1:0-1820 GCA_038318835.1 Gemmatales bacterium
GGCACCTTACGGTGCTCGGCTCGCCACGATCACTTCCCCAGCCACTCCAACACGGCCAGCACCGGCCGATGATCGGACGCCACCTTCTCTTCGATCACTTTCATCTCGACCACCTTGAACCGATTCGCCGGGCGGAACAGGACGAAATCGATCTGTTGCTTCGGCACGTCGGACGGAATCGTAATAAACTTCTCGCCGAACATCGTCGCGACGGCCCACCGCTGCCCCAGCGCCTTCAACGGCGGGCTGTCGGGCGTGGCGTTCAGGTCGCCCGCGAGGAGGGTGGGGCCGGCGAGTCGGCCGAAGAGTTCGTTGACCTTCCCGGCCTGTTCTTCTCGCGTGGCGGCATTGTCATGCTGGAAGTGCGTGCCGAGAACCGTCAGTGCGGGAAAGCCTTCGCCCAGGTCAAGATGGGCTTCGAGGACGATCCGCGTTTCCTGCCCCTGCTTGGCGGGCAGCGGGTGAACCTTCACACTGGTGAGTTCCACCCGCGACAAGATCGCCTGCCCGTACTCCCCGCCCTGTAGGTCGATGGCCCTACCGAAGGCGACTTGCATCTTCGTGAGCTTGCCGAGTTCCGCGGCCTGATCCACCTTCTTGGTCCGCGTCGTGTTGCGATCGACCTCTTGCAGGGCGACCACGTCCGGCTTTGCCTCGCGGATGACCTTCGCGATGCGCTCCAGGTCGAGCTTGCCGTCGGTCCCTTCGCCATGGTGGATGTTGTACGTCAGCACGCGGACCGTCTTGGCGGTCGGATCGGCCATCGGCGTGCCGACGAGGTGCGCGAGAAGCAGAACGGTGGCGAGCATGGTTACTTCGATCCCTTCTTGCCTTCCATGTCGTCCAGTTCGGTCGTCGTGAAGGTGTTGTCGATGGGCTGATTCTCCTGCGACGCCTTCCGCATCCGGCCGAGCTTCGCGGACACGGCCGCGTAGGCGACGGCCTGCGTTTGCACCGTAAAGTTCGCCGTCCCGCTCATCGACATGCCCATCGCCCCGGCCTCGCCGAACGCGTCCTGGTTCGCCCCGAGGTACGTGAACTGCCACTGGTACACGGCCTGCTGGTGCGAGATCATCTCCTTGATCTTGTCGCGGGTGTACTCGCGGCTGGCGTTCTCCTGGCCGTCCGTCGTGATGACGAAAACCACTAGGCCCGGCCGCGCCGCCTCGGACATCTTCGCGAGGCGTTCGCCCGTTTCGACGATGGCCCGCCCGACGGCGTCCAGCAGGGCCGTGTTGCCCCGCGGCACGAGCCGGCAGTGCGGCACGTCGCGAATCGGGATTGCCCGATGCACGAATTCGTACTCGTGGTCGAACTGCACCAGGGTGAACGTGGCCTCGCCGGGTAGTTTCTTTTGGTCGTCCACGAATCGGTTGAGGCCGCCTTCGGCATCGGCCTGGCACGCCTGCATCGAGCCGCTGCGGTCCATGACCACGGTAATGTCCGTCAAATCTTGCCGCATCGTACCGCCTCCGGGAAGGGGAAGGTTCGCAACCTGCGGTGATTGTACGACAACTCGCCCGACCGCGGGGGTTGCTTCCGGCGGGGCGGGCTTTATCCTGCCAGCACCTCTCGTTCGCACCCGACGCACCCCGAGTTCACCATGCGCCAACTGATTCTCACTGCCCTGCTCGCATTTGCGACGACGCCCGTCGTCGCCCAGGAAGCTCCGAAGCCCGCCGACCGCAAGGACGCCCTCACACGGACGAAACACACCGTCACCGTGGGTGGCAAGGCGATCGACTACGAGGCCACCGCCGGCAGGATGCAGTTGAAGGACGACGAAGGGAAGCCGACGGCGAACGTGTTCTACATCGCGT
>JBBQCQ010000837.1:0-1811 GCA_038318835.1 Gemmatales bacterium
GCCACCGGCCGCGGACGAGAGCGGTGTCGGCGGTCAGCACGTTCACGGTCAACTCGGTGAACGTCAAAGTGCCCATGTCGCTGCCGGGAGACTGATACCGCTTGCGGTAGCGGTCGAGCGTCGGCTGCCAGCCCTTCGTCACGTCGCCGCCGGAGCAGAACGTCAGGTCGTCGCTGTGCGAGTACCCGGCCATGAAGCCGTCCAGGTCGCCGCGGTTCCAGGCTTCGACTTGCGCGTCGAGGACGGAGCGGATGTCGGGTTCGGCCCGCTCTCGGGCCGCGGATGCCTGGTAGTTCTTCACCATTGCAAGAACGACCGCCGTAGCCAGGAGAACGAGGATCACGAGATCGAAGCGGGTGATCCAGCGGGGCCGTCGCGACGGAGTTGAGGGTTGAGATGTCGGGTTCACTCGATACATTCCTCCGGGCGGAAGCCCAGGGACGGCCGTCCCCGGGCTTCCGCCCATGAAATTAGAACGTCGGAATCGTCACGCGGTCGCCGCCCTTCATCGCGCTTTCGTGAGCGCACAGGCCCACCAGCGTCCAGTTCGCGCTCGTCGGCGCGTCCGGGAAGGCGGGTTGTTGCCCCAGCACGGCCATCAGGAAGTTGTGCGTCAGGTGCGGGTGGCTGCCGCCGTGGCCGCCGCCTTGCAAGAACGACAGGTGGTCGGCGTCCTGGATCGCAGCCGGCATCGTGAACTTGCGAATCGGTTCCGGAAGGCGGCTCGCGTAGTCTGGCACCTTCACGCGCGTCGGGATCTCGGGCTCGGCGATCGGCTTCTCGGGCGTGCTTTTCGTGTGAATCACCGGCTCCTCGCCCTCCACCTGCTGCCACTCGAAGCTCTTCTTCGACCCGCTCGCGTCGAAGCTCTCGCGGTACTGGCGGGCCACGTCGAACAGCGTGCGGGTCACTTCCGCCACCACGTCCGACCCCTTGATCTTGAACGTGGCCGACTCGACCGCGAACGGCGAGTTGTACTTCGCCACCAACTCCTCGCGAATCCGCCCCGAGCCGTGGCAGACGACACTTTCCGCGAGGGCCGGTTGCCCCGGCTTGCTGAGCAGCGCGAGGCACGGGCTGACACAGTGCGTGGCGTACCACATCGGCGGCAGGCCGGGCCAGTAGTCCGGCCACCCGTCCATGTCTTGCTGGTGGCTGCCGCGAAGGAACTGAATGCGGCCGAGTTCGCCCTTCTCGTAAAGCTCCTTCACGAACAGATACTCGCGGGCGTACACCACGGTTTCCATCATCATGTAGACTTTGCCGCTCTGCTTCTGCAACGCGATGATCTGCGCGATGTCCTCGGCATTCGTCGCCATCGGCACTGTGCAGGCGACGTGCTTGCCGGCCTTCAATGCGGCGATGCTCTGCGGCCCGTGGTCGGGGATCGGGCTGTTGATGTGGACGGCGTCGATGTCCGGGTCTTTGAGAAGTTCCTCGTAACTCGTGTACCGTTTCGCGATGCCGTACTTGTCGGCGACCTTGTCCATCTCGGCCTTGTTGCGGCGGCAGACGGCCGTGATCTCGGCGTTCGGGTGGGCCTGATAGATCGGGATGAACTCCGCGCCGAAGCCGAGGCCGACAATGGCAACGCGAACCTTCTGGGTACTCATGCGCGAATCCTGAACCGTGGGAGAGATGAAACCGCCTGGGAGAAACCTACCCGCGAAGGGTGCGGACGGCAACAGAGCGCGAAACCACGAGCAAACCGAGCACCGTAAGGTGCCGGGTGTCGCGGAGACTCACCCGGCACCTTACGGTGCTCGGCTCGCCGTGTACCATGCCCACTCCCTCGCCCCCTCGGACGCCCG
>JBBQCQ010000838.1:0-1808 GCA_038318835.1 Gemmatales bacterium
CCGGTGGCGGCCTGAAGATGGGCCAAGCCATCGGTGCCTCGTCGGCCCGCGGCGAGTACCCGAAGGACCGCCCGTACAAGGTGCCGCACCTCTTGAGCACGCTGTACAAGGCCGTCGGCATCGACCCGTCGATGACCTTCCCGAACGGCAGCGGCCGCCCGATGTACGTCCTCGACGACCGCGACGTCGTCTCGGAGTTGCTGTAAGCCGTTACCGAGTACGAAAGCCGCCCCGAATGGGGCGGCTTTTTTGTTGCACTCGGCAGCCGGGTACGAGATACCAGAATTATGGCCGACGACCTACCTGAATACGTGCCCGATCCGACAGTGGTGTGCCGGCACTTCTTGCAGTGACACACGATCTGGTTCAATCCATCGAAACCGAACGGGTTCTCGCTCGGCCGGGTATTTGCCGCGCTCTAACCCGATGGCGAGGCGTTTCCGGTGATCTCGGGCGAGGATTTTGTAGACCCATTCGCCTTTACGATGAACGATGTTCGCTTTCCGTCGCCGGGCATCTACGATTTCCTGTTACAACTCGAGGACGACGGCGACACGATCGCCCGCGAGCAAATCCTTGTGAGGGAAGAACCATAACACCACAGCCACTCAAAAAACGCCGCATTCAAATCATCGACACTATTGGGTCAGACGGCGTTTCCTCGGCGGACCTCGGCATCGACTACACGGATCAACCAACCGACCTGGGTGTACCAGGCGAAGACATACTCTACTTGCGGAAACTAATTCGCCGTGTCGGCCATGAGCAAGTCGAACTTCTCATAAACACTCTGCTCCACGAGGACGACTAAAACGATGCGGCGGCCGGATCAGTCCGGCCGCCGCGTGTTTGCATGTCGTTCCGATCACGTCAAGTCGTTCAGTGGGCCGTCGCCGCAGTAGTTGGGGTTGCCGAAGGACTTGACGCGGTGGCCGAAGCCGTGGGCCATCGACATCAGCAGGCGGTTGTGCGCGACCTGCTTGTACTTCAGCGACCGGCCCATCTTGAAGTCAAGGCCGCCGCCGACGAGCAGGAACGGCGTGTCGTTGTGCGTGTGCGAATTGCCCTGGCCCAACTCGTTCGTCCACACGATGGTAGTGTTGTCCAGCAGGCTGCCGCTGCCACCCGGTTCGGGGGTTTCGGAGAGCCGCTTGGCCAGGTAGGCCATCTGCTCGCAGAACCAGGTGTCGATCTTCGTAAGCTTTTCCTGGGCCGCGTCGTTCTTGTTCGGCTCGTGTGACAGTTCGTGGTGGCCTTCGTTGATGCCCAGCCACTTCATGCGGGCGCCGCCGACGCTGTTGGTGTACTGCAACGTCGCAACGCGGGCGAAGTCCGACGCGAAGCTGTTCACCATCAGCTCGATCTGCATCTTGCTGATCTTCGGGATGTTGTCGTTCTCTTCCTTCACGCCCGGTTCCAGGTCGGGCACCTTGTGGCCGATCTCGCCCTGCGACTTCGCGGCCTTCAGTTCCTGTTCCATCTCGCGGACGAAGGTGGTGTGCTCGTCGAGCAACTTGCGGTCTTCGCTGCTCACCGCCCCGGCGACTTTCTTCAGGTCGGCGTTCAGGTCGTCCAGCACGCTGGCCAGCACCTTGTTGTCGGCGGTGCGGCCGTAGAGTCGCTTGAACATCTGGTACGGGTCGGAGACCGGCGCGATCGGCTTGTTCCCGCCGGTGTAGACCATCCGCGTCCAGGTGTCGGCCCGGTCGGGCACCTGCACGCCGAATTCAAGGCTGCCGAATCGGGTCTTCGTGGCCGCATCTTTTTGCAGGTGGTTCTTGATTTCCTGGTCGATCGACAACCCCTTC
>JBBQCQ010000839.1:0-1777 GCA_038318835.1 Gemmatales bacterium
CATTTTGGCATTCGGCCGGAAGAACGGCGAGAAGTAACTCCAGTAGCCGGCCATGACGACGGCCAGCAGTCCGACGAGGACGATGCCGGGGCCGGCCGGCTTGTGCAAGATGAGCACGTCCCAGGCGAGGATGTTCACCGCGATGGGCATGAGCAGCACCACGCCGAGCGGCGTCAGTCGGCCGGACAGGAGCAGCAGTCCGCCGACGAGTTCGCACACCTTCACGGCAGCCATCCAGTGCGTCGGCCCGAACGCAGCGAAGAAGTGATCGGCCGCCGGCGGAAGGTCGGGCAGCGCCGGTGGGGCCATGAAGAAGTACGACGCCCCGGTGAACGTGAGGCCCAACCCGACGAGCACGCGGGCGGCGAGGACGATCCATTTCATCGGGCAATCTCCAGTGGGGATGACCGGGCATACCCGGCCCTGCGGTGATACCTTACATCTTCGCGCGCCGTCGGGTAAACTCGATGGCATGACCACGCCACTCCGCGACCGCCGGCACTTCCTCACGCAAGCCGGGGGCGGCATCGCCCTCAACTGGCTGCTCGCGAACACCGCCGGCGCGACGAGCGCGAAGAAGCCGCACTTCGCCGCGAAGGCGAAGCGGGTGATCTTCCTGTTCATGGTCGGCGGGCCATCGCAGATGGACCTGTTCGACCCGAAGCCGGAACTCACGAAGCGGCACGGCCAGTCGCTGCCTGAAGGGACCGGCCGGCCGAAGAGTCAGTTCACCACCGGCAGCGAAACAATCCTCGCCAGTACGCGGAAGTTCCAACAGCACGGCCGCACCGGGGCGTGGGTGTCCGACCTGATGCCGCATCTGGCGACGTGTGCCGACGAGATTTGCTTCCTGAAATCGTGTTGGTGTACGAACACGATCCATGCCCCGGCCATGTACGAACTGCACAGCGGGCGCATCACGATGGGCCACCCGTCGCTCGGCTCGTGGGTTGTCTACGGGCTGGGCAGCGCGAGCGAGAACCTGCCGGCCTACTGCGTGATGCCGCAACCCGAGGGCGTGCTGGAAGGCGGCGCACCTTGCTGGGGCGCGGGCTACCTGC
This sequence comes from Gemmatales bacterium, assembly GCA_038318835.1. Lineage (GTDB taxonomy): Bacteria > Planctomycetota > Planctomycetia > Gemmatales > Gemmataceae > Limnoglobus. Next base: position 1,062 of record JBBQCQ010000839.1, read on the forward strand.
CGGCCGTGAATCAGGGCACGCTGTTGCGCCGCGGGGCCAGCCCGGTGCTGAACCTCATGCCCCAACCCGGTGTGAGCGCGACCCAGAACGAACGCACTTACGACCTGGTGAAGAAGCTGAACGAGCTGAACCTGTCGAAGGGCGACACCGACCTGGAGGCCCGGATTTCCAGCTACGAGCTTGCGTTCAAAATGCAGACACACGCCCCGGAGGCGGTGGACCTGTCGCGGGAGACGAAGGAAACGAAAGCCCTCTACGGACTCGACGATGCGAAGACGGCCGACTTCGGCACGCGGCTCCTGCTCGCTCGCCGGTTGGTGGAACGCGGCGTGCGGTTCGTCAGCGTCTACAGCGGCGGCGGCCCGGTGAACATGCAGTGGGACGCCCACGATAACCTGAACGGCAACCACGAAAAGATGTGCGGCCTCACCGACAAACCGATCGCCGCGCTCCTGAAAGACCTGAAGCGGCTCGGCCTCTTGCAGGACACGTTGGTGGTGTGGTGCAGCGAGTTCGGCCGCACGCCGAACAGCCAGGGCAGCCGAGGCCGCGACCACAACCCGCTCGGCTACACAATGTGGCTGGCCGGTGGCGGCGCGAAGCCCGGCAGCGTCGGCACGACCGACGAGTTCGGCCTGAAGGCGGTCGAGCGGCCGATCTCGGTGCATGATTATCACGCAACGATCCTGCACCTGCTCGGCCTCGACCACGAGAAG
>JBBQCQ010000840.1:0-1768 GCA_038318835.1 Gemmatales bacterium
AGGACTCCAGCAGTTCGCCCGTCGGCGAGCCGGCGCCCGTTGGCTGATCGTAGGCTTCCATGCGGATGGGCAACTTCGTTTCCTTGTCCATGTACACGACCGTGCGATAAGCGTACCGCAGGGCGTGGGCACGGTCGGTAAACACCTCGAACCGCGTCACCTTCTTGCCGGCGTATGTGTACTCGGCCACGCTCACCTGGACCGCGTTGCGGAGGCGTTGCTCGACGACGAGTTGCCGTTCGAGCAGGTCGATCATCGGAGCGATACCGAACTCGTTCGCCGGGTGGCGAGTGTGGGCCATCGCCCGCGAGTCGGTCAGGTCCACACTCAGGAAGCCGTTGGTGCCGAACGTGCCCGATGGCTTCATGCGGAGCTTGCCGCCGTTGCGACCGGCAACGTGAATCAGTTCCTCGCCGAGCATCGCACTGGGGCCGACGTAGCGGAGCGAGATGCTACTCGGCTTCCCCTTCACGCGAATCTCGGCCGTCTGTTCCGGCGTGAGCTTGCCGCGGACACGGTCTTGGTGGACGACGTGACCGGAGTAGTCGTTCACCTTGCCGTAGGCGATCTTCGCCTCGGAAAGTGCCATCGCATAAGCGGCGAGACCCTCGACGGCGGGTTTGCCGATCTTGACTTCGGTGGCCGGCTTCATCGTCGCGGAGGTCGTCGTCACACTCGGCACGTCGGCTTTCGTCTCGAAGACCGGCGGCGTGGCCGGGGCCATCGGGCCGGGCGAACCCATCGGTGGCAGTTCGGGAGCCGCGGTCGGCATCGGTGACATCATCGGCAACGGGGCCGGGGCAGTCGCCGGCCCGCTCGGCGTGGGAGCCGGAGCGACGGCGGGTGCAATCGCTGCGGGCGGTGGGATCACCGGCGTCGCGGTCGGGACCGTTGGGGCAGGAGTTGTCGCGGCCGGCGGAACGACGGGGGCCGTTGTCGGCGGCGGCACCACGGGCGTCGTGGCCGCGGCCGGAATGAGCGGCGGTGCCTCGGATGGCGGTGGTACGACCGGCGTGAGCGGCGGAAGGCCTGCCGGCGGCGGTACGACCGGCGTCGCCCCCGGCAGTGGCGGCAGTGCGCCAGGCTCGGGCGACTGGGCGAACGCGCCGAGCGCGACCGAACTGCTGACGAATACCGCGAGCCAAACGCGGCGTGAAAGATGGCGAACCGTCATGGCGTCCCCCTGCCGGAAACGGGTGCGATCAAAGTCCCGTGAGAGCGAAGGCCATAACCTCGCCCGCGGACTTTGACTAGCCCAGTTTCCGGCAGGGTTCGAGCGGCTACTTGATCTCGCGAATCTTCACGTTGCGGAACGCCACTGGGCCGTGGTCGGCCTGGAGCATAAACGGCCCGGTCGCGACTTCCTTCTTCGTCCAGTTGCTGCCCGTCGGCGTTTCGAGTTCCACATTCTCGTGAATGAGTTGATCGTTGAGCGTGGCCTTCACGACTTTCGCCTTGGTCATCCGCTCCCCCTTGTCGTTCAACCGCGGCGAAGTGAAGGTCACGTCGAGCGTCTGCCATTCGCCGGCGGGCTTGGCCGCGTTCACCTTCGGCCCGATGCCCTTGTCGATGTGGTGGTACTTCGGCTTGTCCTCGGCCCGCGGGTAAATGCCGCCGCAGAAGTCGCCGGTCAGTTCGCCCTTCTTGGCGGCCGAGTCGAGGAGTTGAATCTCGTAGACCGCGTGGAACTTGATCCCCGAGTTCGAGCCTTTGCCCAGCAGGAATTCGATATGAACCTCCACGTCCTTGTAGTTCTGCTTCGTAATCA
>JBBQCQ010000841.1:0-1767 GCA_038318835.1 Gemmatales bacterium
ACTGAACCCGCCGAAGCTCATGGAGAAGCCGGAAGCTCCACAGCCGAAGCTCGTGAACCCGACCGGGGCGACCGAGCCAATGCCGGACCGGCCGAAGGAAATGGAACGCCCACGCGTCGAGAAGCCGGAGCCGCCGAAGGGCGATCTGGCGATTCCTTCGCCGGCCGTCCCCGAGACGCCGATCGAGAAGCCCAAGCCGGTCGCCCCCGCACCCTTGACGCTGCCGCCGATCGATGTTCCCCCGCGGCCCAAGAAGGACCAGACGCCGAAGTTCGTCGTGCCACCCGCGACGGCGGAACCGGCCGTGCCCAAGTTCGATCTGCCGCAGTTGAGCCTACCGACGACGCCGGCGGAATCGCCGAAGAAGGAGGAGACGCCCACGCTCCCGCCGCTGACCCTGCCGAAGATTTCGGAGTCGAAGTACACGCCGAGCGAGGGGCCGCAGGTCCGCGTGATCCCGGTCGAGGGCCGCCGCACAGCCGGGAACCAGATGGTCAGCCTGTACAACTACACCGACCGCACGGTCGAAATGCAGATCGACGGCAAGGCCACAACGGTGCCAGCGAAGTCGCTCGTATCGGTGGCACTACCGGACCGTTTCGCCTGGAAGTTCGGAGCGAAGGCCGAGACGGCGACCATCCCGACCGACTCGGCCGGCCTGAGCATCGTGATTCGCTAACCCGCAAGCCGCCGCTCCCCCCAGCGGCTTCTTTCTTTCACCCTAGGGAGAAGTCCCGATGACTCTGAACCGTCGTTCATTCCTAGCCGCGTCGGCCGTTGGCGTCGCGGCCGCGTGCCGCCCCGTTCATGCCGCGGACACAAAGCCGAAGGTGCGGAACCCCATCGGCGTTTCGACCTACTCCTTCTGGCAGTTCAAAAACAAGGACCTGCGCAGCATCGAGACGTGCATCGACCTCGCGGCCGAGATGGGCTTCGACGCCGTCGAGATTCTGCACCGGCAGATGACCGACGAGTCCGACGGCGCACTGCAAAAGATCAAGCGGCACGCCTTCGTCAACGGTCTCTCGCTGTGTGGCTTCTCGACGCACCAGGGCTTCCTCTCGCCTGCGAAGGAGACGCGCCAGAAGAACATCGACCTGACGATCTCGCAGATCGAACTCGCCTACAAGATGGGCATCCCGACGATGCGGGTGAATACCGGCACCTGGGGCACGAGCAAGAACTTCGACGAACTGATGAAGAACAAGGGGGTCGAGTCGCCGATCGTGGGCCACACCGATGAGGAGGGCTTCGGCTGGGCCATCGACAGCCTGACAGCTTGCCTGAAAACGGCCGAGAAGTGTGGCGTGACGCTCGGCCTCGAAAACCACTGGGGCCTCGGCCGCACCCCGGAGGGCGTGTTGCGGGTGGTGGACGCGGTGAAGTCGCCGTGGCTGCAAGTCACGCTCGACACCGGCAACTTCCTCGAAGACCCCTACGAGAAGTTGGAAAAACTGGCCGCGAAGACGGTGCTGCTCCAGGCGAAGACGTACTACGGCGGCGGCACGTGGTACACACTGGACCTGGATTACGAGAAGATCGCCGGGATCATGAAGAAGGCCGGGTACAAGGGGTACGTGTCGCTGGAGTTCGAGGGCAAGGATGACCCGAAAACGGCCGTGCCGAAGAGCCTGGAACTGCTGCGGAAGGCGTTCGGGTGAGGTGGTTACGGCCGAAGAAACCCGTGGTAGAATAGCGGCATGTCAACCACAGCCGAACTGCACACGCTTGACCAACTCCTCGATCCGGTGCGCGATTGCCTGACGC
>JBBQCQ010000842.1:0-1758 GCA_038318835.1 Gemmatales bacterium
CTGGATCGCCACCTGATTCCGCTCCTGGACGGCCAGAAGACCAAGGATCAGATCATCGAAGGGTTGGCCGCAGTCTCGCTGTCGGGGCAACTGAACGTGCAGAAGGATAACATCACGCTCAGCGACCCGAAGGAAGTCCACGCGGCCCTGAGTTCCGTAATCGATCAGGCTCTCCAGAAGGTCGCCGATCAAGCCCTCTTGGCGAACTAACGCCGACGGCGTCCTGGCCGACCCCCGCGAACGGGGTCGGCCTCGTCCAACGATCCACCCCAGGCAGGTCGCATGTTTTCTCAGACGGTCGAGTACGCCTTGCGGGCCGTCGTCTATCTGGCACAGAACCCAGAACGATCTTGTACAACCGAGCAAGTCGCAACCGCGACGAAGGTTCCGCCGGCGTACCTGGCCAAGATCGTGCAAAGCCTCGTTCGCGGGGGCATCGTTCGCAGTCAGCGGGGGGTGGGCGGCGGTGTGATGTTGGCCCGCCTGCCGGATGTATTGACGATCCTGGAAGTGGTTAACGCTGTCGATCCGATCAAGCGCATTCTCACGTGCCCGCTCGACCTCGCCTCGCATGGCGTCCGCCTCTGCCCGCTCCACAAGCGGCTCGACATGGCCCTGGCCGCCTTCGAAGACGCCTTCCGCAGCACCACCCTCGCGGAAGTGCTGAACGAGCCGACCTCAAGCGTGCCGCTGTGCGAGTTCCCGCCGGTCCAGGTGTTGACGAAGCGCATATCTTGACGGCGGGTCGTCACCGTCGAACGAAACCTGCGGCCAGCAGTCCCAGAATGACCGCCGCCAATGCGAGCCGGTACGCGATGAATACGCCTGTTGAGTTCCGCTGCAAGAACCGCATCAGCCACGCGATGGACACGTAGCCCACCACGAACGACACGAGCGTGCCGACGAGCAAGTTCGTGATTTGCTCGCCCGCCTTCTGTTGGAGCACTACGTCGGTCTTCATTCGCAACAGCCATTCGGCCAGGTCCTTCAAGCCGGCCGCGGAAATAGCCGGCACCGAGAGAAAGAACGAGAACCGTGCCGCCGCCGGCCGGGCTAACCCCAGGAACAGGCACGCCGTCAGCGTGGTCCCCGACCGCGATCCGCCGGGCATGAGCGCACACGCCTGGAACATCCCCACGATCAGCGCATCGGCCCACGAGATCGACCATTCGTCGCGGTTCGCCCCGCCGGCCCGCCGCTTCCGCCCGGCGAACAGCTCGGCCGCCAGCATCAGGAGTGCGAAGACAATCGACACCACCGCGATTGCCGGCGGGTTGTAGAAGTGCTCCTTCAACTTGGACGAGAACCCCGCCCCGAACGCCAGGGCCGGGAGCGTGGCCACGATCACCTGCTTCGCGAGCCGGCCTTCCGGCGAGAGCGATGAGAACAGGCGATTGTCGTGCAGGTCGCGGTAGAAACCGCTCAGCAGCAAAAGCAATTCCCGGCGGAAGTAAATGCACACCGCGACGAGCGTCCCGAGTTGAATGACGACCGTGATCGGGTCGGTTTTCAGTTTTTCCCGCGATCGGCCGAGCCACTCTTGCACCAGCAAGAGGTGGGCGGTGCTGCTAATCGGGAGAAATTCGGTCAGGCCCTGGACGAGACCGAGGACGACGGCTTGCCAGATCGGCATGAAAGGTTCCGGGGGTTCGGGCGGCGGAAAGGTGTATCCTACGCCACTCCGGAAAAAAATCCCTTCGCGGGCCAAATGCCGGGCGGGACCGGGCGAACAACTTTCATCACCCGCCTATTTCGGGT
>JBBQCQ010000843.1:0-1742 GCA_038318835.1 Gemmatales bacterium
GGGGGAGTTTCCAGCAAGACCTGAAGAAAGACGCGACCGAACTGGCCGAGCTGGCGAAGAAGCTCGACGGGAAGTTGAACATCGTGACCGTGTGCCTGGACTTGAACGCCGCCGTGGCGACGAAGGCCGCGACCGACGCCGGCCTGCCAGGGGCGCACCTGTTCGCGGCCGACGGCCGGCTGGCCGCCCAGTACGGCATCATCGGCACGCACCTGATGCTCGTCGGCAAGGACGGCAAAGTGGCGAACAAGAACGCCCAGATGGCGTTCCTCGGCGAAGAAGCCGAGAAATTGGCGAAGTAGAGGAACTGACCGTCTAGCCGCGACGCGAAGTCTTCGGCGCGGAGCTAGAGAGGCCCCGGCCCTGCGCTCCGCACCGAAGACTCCGCGTCGCGGCGAAACTTTTGGGAACCCTCCCCGCTTCCCCCTGCAACAGGTAAAGTTGACAGAAGACCTCCCCGCCCCACCTGCGACGACCGCTCCCTTATGAATGCCATCCGTCCCAACATCCGCGGCATGGCGGGCTACATTCCCGGCGAGCAATTCAACAGCCCCGACATCGTCAAACTGAACACCAACGAAAACCCGTACCCACCATCGCCGAAGGTGTTCGAGGCGATCCGCGCCGCCATCACCGGCGACAGGCTCCGCAAGTATCCGCAGCCGTTCGGCGACACCTTCCGCAAAGCCGCCGGCCGCGTCCTCGGCATTGATCCCGATTCGATCCTCATCGGCAACGGCTCCGATGATGTCCTCACGATCCTCACGCGGGCGTTCGTGCCCGAAGGCGGCCTGATCGCGTCGCCGACGCCCAGTTACATCCTGTACAAGTCGCTGGCCGAGATTCAGGGGGCGAGGTTCCAGGCGGTGCCATTCGCCGACGACTGGAGTTTGCCCACCCCGTGGCCGATCGCCAACGCGCACCTGACCTTCCTACCGAACCCGAACTCGCCGTCCGGGACGTGCCTGCGGTTGCCGGCCGTCGAACGCTTCGCGGAACAGATCGACGGCCCACTGGTGCTGGACGAGGCCTACGTCGATTACGCCGAGTGGAACGGCCTACCGCTGGTGAAGGAACTGCCGAACGTGATCGTGACGCGGAGCTTCAGCAAGTCGTACGCGCTGGCCGGCATCCGCTTCGGCTTCGCCGTCGCCGATCCGGACACAGTGCGGGAACTGCTGAAGGTGAAGGACTCCTACAACTGCGACGTGCTGAGCCTCGCCGCCGCGACGGCTGCCATCGAGGATCAAAGTTACTTCGCCGACGTGCGGGACCGCATCCTCGCCACCCGCGGCCGAATGCAAGCGGAACTGTCGAAGCTCGGCTTCCGCGTCACCGGCAGTCAGGCGAACTTCCTGTGGTGCCGCCGCACCGACAAGCCGCTAAAGCCGATGTACGAGGCGTTGAGGGCGAAGAACATCCTGATCCGCTACATGACCTACGCCGGCTATGGCGACGGCCTCCGCATCTCCGTCGGCACCGACGCGGAGATCGACAAGCTACTCGCGGAGTTGCGGAAGATCGTGTAGGTCTTCTGCCTTTCCGGCCTGAAAGGCCGGTTCTGTCAGCCCAGGTCGGAGCGAAGCGGAGGCCTGGGACCGACCGCCACCCAACACCGCGGCCCGGAAGGGGCCGGTGAAAAGCGCCGGCCGGAAAGGACCGCCGCCTCAGGGCCGGCCCCCGTAAGATTATAGTGAACCACGCCCACGAACAAGGGGGTCAGAAACACACAATAAGAGCCC
>JBBQCQ010000844.1:0-1738 GCA_038318835.1 Gemmatales bacterium
CATGGCATAGCGAATGACATGGTCGGCCACGGGCACTTGCCGCACGACCGATTGCATCACGTGCAAGTCATCGGCATTGACCACGCGTTCAATGGTTACGCGATTCAGCCTGGTCGTGGTCTCGATGATGCGGAATTCTTCCTCCTCGCCCGGATAATCGACCTTGATGTTGAACATGAAGCGATCTTGCTGGGCTTCGGGCAGTGGGTACGTTCCCTCCTGTTCGATCGGGTTCTGCGTGGCCAGCACGAAGAAAGGGTCGGGCAGTTTGTGCCGTACCCCGGCGACCGTGACTTGCCGTTCCTGCATCGCTTCGAGTAGGGCGGCCTGCGTCTTCGGCGGCGTGCGGTTGATCTCGTCGGCCAGGACGATGTTCGCGAAGATCGGCCCGTGGACGAAGCGGAAGGATCGGCCGCCGGTGGTCTTGTCTTCTTGCAGGATGTCAGTGCCGGTGATGTCGCTCGGCATGAGGTCTGGGGTGAACTGCACGCGGCTAAACGTCAGGTTCATGCCGTCGGCCAGCGTGCGGATCATCAGCGTCTTCGCCAACCCCGGCACGCCCACGAGCAAGCAGTGCCCGCGGGCAAGGACCGCGAGGATGAGTTGTTCGAGCACGTCGTTTTGCCCGACGATGATCTTGCCGCACTCGGCCAGGAGTTTCCGGCAGCCCGTGCGGAGGCGGTCGGCCGTCTCCATTACGTCCGGTTCCATTTGCCCCGCTTCGATCTCATTCGACATGAGGTCGCCCTGTTGTTGTTCAGTGGAGTCGGTACAGAGTGCCACCCGCCGCGATCCAGATGCCGTCGTTGCCTATGTCCGCCGCCACCGGGCCGACGGCCGCGATTTCCAGGCGTTGTTGTAGTCGCCCCGTCCGCGGATCGAAGAGCAACACCGGCACACGCCCTCGGAAGGTGTTATCGAGAGCGGTTTGAAGCAGCCCGACGAGCCGACGCAGGTGCGGGAAGCGGAGGAACGATTCGAGCGGTGCATCCGGCTCGGTGGTGATCGCATGTTTTGGCAGCGCGACAAGGCAGTTCGGCATGAGCACGACTTGCCACGCTGCGTTAGCCGGTAGGTCCGCCCGCCACGCTTCGCGGCCGGTGTCGAGTCGGACGGCGGTCACTCGGCCGGCGGTGGGAATGTACAGGTTATCTTCGTCCACGGCGGCCCCGAGAGGATCGACGGCGTCGGCCGCGAGGAAGGCGGGGCGATCCCGCCAGCGACTGATCCTGGTGGTCGTGGCGAGGCATTCGACTTCCACGCCGTGGTTGCGGTGGACAAACGCGAACACCGAATCGCCGAGAACGCGCACTCCGGCCGCTTCGCCGGTCAGGCTCGCGTCCCGCTTCGCGTCGAACTGCCACAACATTCTGCCGGCCGCATTCATCGCAGTAATGCGACTCGGCCCGTCGGCAATAACAATCGCGTCTTCGCCGAGGCGTTGCGGCAGGTTCGACCACGGCCGATCGGTCGTGGTCGCTTCGCGGAGCACTTTTCCCGTCGCCGCTTCGATCAGCCACCACTGGCCGGTCGAGAGTTGGACCAACAGCCGGTCGGCGAATGCGACGGCCGACAGGAACCGGGCTGCGCTCGCGATCATCGGTTCGGGCGACCGCAACTGACCGAGCGAGTTCAAAGCCCAACAGGCGCGACCAGTCGCGAGTTCGTAGGCCATAAGGTGTTGATCGCCGACGCGAACGACCAAACCGCCGCGAACCGGGATCACGGCCGTGATGTC
>JBBQCQ010000845.1:0-1738 GCA_038318835.1 Gemmatales bacterium
GAATGCCGTCGTCGAGCGAGATGAAGAACTGCGCTGTACCGGGGTCGCCCTGCCGCCCGGCCCGTCCGGCCAGTTGTCGGTCGATCCGCTCGGCCTCGTTGCGCTCGGTGCCGATGACGTGCAAACCCCCGTTGTCGGCCACGCCGGGTCCGAGTTTGATGTCCGTCCCCCGGCCGGCCATGTTCGTCGCCACCGTCACCCGACCGATCTGCCCGGCCGCCGCGATGATCTGGGCCTCGTTCGCATCCTGTCGGGCGTTCAGCACCAGGTGTTCGACGCTGGCGAGTTCCAGCAGTTTCGACAGACGCTCGGACTTGTCCACGGTCCGCGTGCCGATGAGCACCGGCCGGCCCTTCGCGACCATCTCGCGGACCTGCTTCACGACCGCGTCGAACTTCTCCCCCTCGTTAGGCAACACCGCGTCGGCGATCTGAATCCGCTTGATTGGCCTGTTCGTGGGAATCTTCGTCACCCACCGCCGGTACACCCGACGCATCTCGCGGAAGTTGGGCATCAGCGTCCCGCTCATGCCGGCAAGTTTCTTGTACAGGCGGTAGAAGTTCTGGAACGTGACCTGGGCCGCGTGCTCGGAGGGCATCGTGACTTGCACGCTCTCCTTCACCTCGACGGCCTGGTGCAAGCCGTCCCGCCAGTGTCGATCGGGCATCGGCCGGCCGGTGCCTTCGTCGATGATGACGATTTTCCCTTCCTTCGAGATGATATACTGGTGGTCCTTCGAGAAGCGGTGGTAGGCGTGCAGCGACTTCTCGACCTGTTCGAGCAGCTTGTCCATCGCCACGGCGTGCTGGCCGGTCGGCGGGTTCGAGTACCGCACGAGTTGTCGCCCGGCATCGAGGATTTCGACCTTGTCCTTCTTCAAGTCGAGGCGGAAGTGTTCGTCCCGCTGCATCTGCTGGGCGACGCCGTCGGCCCACTTGAACATGACCGTTTCTTCCGGTGTTGCATCGCGGGTCGGGTTGGCGATAATCAGCGGCGTGCGGGCCTCATCGACGAAAATACTGTCGGCCTCGTCGACGATCGCGTAGTGCAGCGGCCGCTGTACGCGGGGGTCCATCTTCCCCTGCCCGCCGGTCCACGGTGCCCAAAACGGGGCCGTGCTGGCCTGCCCACCGCGAACCTTGAGCCGGTCGCGGAGGAAGTCGAACCCGAATTCGGCGGCCGTGCCGTAGGTCACGTCGCACTTGTACTGCGTCGTCCGGTCGGCGTCTTCCATCTTCTGTTGAATGCACCCGACGCTCAGGCCGAGCATCCGGTACACCGGCCCCATCTCCTCGGCGTCCCGCTTCGCGAGGTAGTCGTTCACGGTGGTGACGTGGACGCCCTTATTCACAAGCGAGTTCAGGTAGGCCGGCGAGACGGCACAGAGCGTTTTGCCTTCTCCGGTGGCGAGTTCGACGAGGCCACCGTAGTGCATGACGATGCCGGCCGCGAGTTGCACATCGAAGAGTTGATAGCCGAACAATCGGCGGATGGCGATGGCCGTGAGGGCGAACGCTTCCGGGATGAGCTTGTCGATCGGCTCGCCACCGCGGACACGGCCGCGGAGGTTCATGCTTTTCTTCCGCAGATCGTCCTCGTTGAAGTCGATGAACTGCTCTTCCCAGTACCGAATTTTCGGAACGACTAAGGCCGCCCGCGCGAGTCGCCGCTTCCACGGCCGCGGGTCGGCGATCGCGCGAAGCCGATTCTCGGCGATCGACCCGAGTCTGCCGGGCAC
>JBBQCQ010000846.1:0-1736 GCA_038318835.1 Gemmatales bacterium
CGACCTGCTGCTCGCCGGCGACGGCCCGCAGCGTGGCGAACTGGAAGAAGTCGTGCGTTCGCTCGGCATCACCGACCGCGTGATCTTCTTGGGCATCCGCCGCGACGTGCCGGAGGTGCTGAAGGCGGCCGAGGTCTTCGCGCTGACGAGCGTGAGCGAGGCCGCCTCGCTCACGCTCCTGGAAGCGATGGCGACCGGCCTGCCCGTGGTGGTGACGAACGTGGGTGGTAACCCGGAGATCGTCCGCCATAACCGCGAGGGGCTGCTCGTGCCGCGTGGCGACTCGGCGGCGTGCGGCGAAGCCCTGCGGCGGCTGCTTCAAGATGCGAAGTTTGCGCGGGACCTCGGACGCAACGCCCGAACGCGGGCACACGAGACGTACCGCCTGGAACAGACGATCGACGCCTACCACCGCCTTTACCGGCAGGTGACCGGCATCTGATGGGCGAACGCCCACGCACGACCGTGCGTGGGCATAACGCCGCGAAAGGATTCGCACCCATGACCCCGACCGTGCTCGCCCTCACGCCGCCGCGGATCTCCGTGGCCGCCCCCACGCTGTCGGTCGTGGTGCCGCTGTTCAACGAGCACGAGAACTTGCCCGCCCTTTATCATCGCCTTGTCGCCGCTCTCGCCCCGCTCGGCGAGCCGTTTGAACTCGTCTTCGTGAACGACGGCAGCCGCGACGCCACACCGGCGATGCTCGACCTGCTCGCGGCCACCGACCCCCGCGTGACGGCCGTCCACCTGAGCCGCAACTTTGGCCACCAGCCCGCGGTGACAGCCGGCCTCGATCACGCCCGCGGCGACGCCGTCATCGTCATGGATGGCGACCTGCAAGACCCGCCGGAAGTGCTGCCACAGTTCGTCGCGAAATGGCGGGCTGGCCACGAAGTCGTGTACGCCGTGCGGCGGAAGCGGAAGGAAGGCCCGCTCAAGCGGCTCGGCTACTTCGCCTTCTACCGGGTGCTGCGGGCCGTTGCCGATCTGGACATCCCGCTCGACGCCGGCGACTTCTGCCTTATGGACCGGCAAGTGGTCGATCAACTGAAGGCGATGCCCGAGCGCGTGCGGTTTGTCCGTGGCCTTCGCACGTTCGTGGGCTTCCGGCAGGTCGGCGTCGAGTACGAACGCGATGCCCGCGCTGCCGGCCGCTCGAAGTACACCTTCCGCAAACTCCTCGGACTGGCCATCGACGGCCTCCTGAACTTCAGCAGCTACCCGCTGCGACTCGTCACCTACCTCGGCGTGCTGTCGGCCGCCGCCGCCGCCGGCCTCGCCATATGGGCCGTGTACGACGCCGTGTCGAATCAGTCCACGCCGCGCGGGTGGGCGAGTACGATTGTGGTCGTGCTGTTCATGGGGGCGATTCAACTCATCAGCCTGGGCGTCGTCGGCGAGTACGTGCGGCGAATCTTCCTGGAAGTGAAGGGCCGCCCGCCGTACATCGTGGGAAGGATTGCCCGGCAGGCCGAAACGCGGTCGGAACATCGGGCGGCCTAGCCGCGGGATTTTCCGAATGCTCACCGTTACCGCTGACGAACTTCGCACCGCCGTCGGCCGCTTCGAGCGTGAGGCCGTGTGGCATGTCCTGCCGACGCCCCGCTACCGGATGAGATACCTCACGTGGGGCGATGGCCCGCGGACGCTCGTCATCGTTCACGGCCTCAACGATTGCCCCCGCTCCTTCGCGATGGTGATGGCAAACCTCGTCGGCGAGTTCCGCTGCATCGCCC
>JBBQCQ010000847.1:0-1722 GCA_038318835.1 Gemmatales bacterium
ACTGAAAGACGTGCGGTTCCCCATCTCCGTGAATGGCGACGACGGCAAGGGCAAGTCGGTGCAATTCCCGCTGCTGCCGGGCAACCGCGAGAGCGAGATCAAGTTCAACCTGGCCCTCGACCGGGTCGGCACGCCCGACAAACCCCTCGACCGCTACAGCCTCGTGACGGCCCGGCTGGAAACGCCCGAACCCGGCGGGTTGGTCATCGACAACGTGCGGCACGCGCTCGTCGAAGTCCGCGACCGTCTGCCAATGCTCGTTATCGACGGCCGACCGGCCGACCGCGACAAGAAGGAAGGAGACAGCTTCTACCTCCAGCGGGTGTTTAGCTTGGAGACGGTCGGCGGCTTCAAGTGGGTGGCCGGTTCGATCAAGGATCTGGAAGGCGACCTGCGGCCGTACACCTGCGTGCTGCTCATCAACGTGCCGGCCGTGCCAGACGTGGCGACGAAGAACCTGGAAGCCTACGTCCGCGATGGCGGCGGCCTCGGCTTCTTCCTCGGGCCGGATGTGAAACCGGAAGAGTACAACAAGACGCTGTATGCCGACGGCACCGGCGTCTTCCCGGTGCCGCTGCCGGACCAGCCTAGCCCGCCGGTGCCGGAAGAAGTGAAGCTCGTTCGGCGGTTCTCGCCAACGCGCAAAATCCTCCTCCGCGACACGGCGTTGAAGTCCCACCCGACGGTCGCCCCGTTCTACAACGACGACCGCGGCCAACCGCTCAAGAGCGACGACCTGGATCGGTTCTTCCGGTTCGTGTACGTCGATCGCTACTGGCCGGTGAAGCGCATCGGCAAGTGGCGAGAAGACCGCAGCGTGTCCGAGGTGTACTGCATGCCGAACGAGTCGGCGATGGGCGAGTACGACAAGCCGACCATCGACTTCCTGAACAAGCTGCCGATCGACGAGCCGAAGTACGTGAAGTACAAGCCGCAACTCGACGACCTGAAGACGAAGATTCGGGCGAAGGCACTCGGCTCCGACCCGCTGTACGAACTGGCCATGCTGTTCGACCAACTGCTCGCCGACCAGCGCACGGAGGGCGGCCCGGCCGAGGCACTGCTTCGCGAGTTCTGGTCGCAGGGCGAACTGGCCGACCTGAAGGCCGAGGCGATGCGGCTCCGCGACCTGGTGAAGTACGGCGACCCGCTCTACCTGGCGAAGACCTTCGGCAAGGGCCGGGTGACGGTCATCACCACCACGGCCGGCGAAGCGTGGACCGACTGGGCGAGTGCCATGCCCGGCAACACCTCGTTCCCGCCGATCATGACGCAGATGGAACGCTACCTGTCCGGCGGCACCGCGGAGGCCAACCGCCTCGTCGGCGAACGGCTTGCCCTGAAGTTCGACCCGACCCGGTACAAGCCGACCGTGGGGCGAGCGTACCTCGGCTTCGACCCGCTCAAGGACGGCGGCCAACGGGCCGCCGCGACGCTGGCCCCCGTCGATCTGAAAGAGCAGACGATGGACGCCTCGGCCAGCGGGTTAGATTTCACGTTCGCCGACGCGACGAAGCCGGGCGGGTATCTATTCACATTCACGCAACTGAAGGCACAATCGGCCGGGGCCGACGCGACCGAAACGCCGGAGTACGTGGGCACGGCCTTCAACGTGGACGCCGCAACCGAGGGCGATTTGCGCCGCACGGCCCGCGATGAGATCATCAAGAGTGCCCCCGGTGCGGAGTTGCACTCGGTCGGCGACGCCGACTGGACCGACGC
>JBBQCQ010000848.1:0-1722 GCA_038318835.1 Gemmatales bacterium
GGGCAATCGTCATGTCCGCTTTCACCAGAATCATCTGCGCGTTGTCGATCAGCGTTTTCCAGAACGGCCACCGGGCGTACATCTCGCGGAGCATTGCGAGACCGTGCGGGTGGGCATCCAGGAACTGGGTTACGGCCGTGCCGAGGCCGTACCATCCGGGCAGTGTGTGCCGGCTCTGCATCCAGCTAAACACCCACGGGATGGCCCGCAGTTGCTCGATGCTGCTGGTCGAACTTCGGCGGGCCGGCCGCGAGCCGATCTTCAGTTCCGCGATCTCGTTGATGCACGTGGCCTGCTCGAAGTAGCCCAGGAAGGTCGGCGTTTCGTACACGAGCTTGCGGTAGTGTTGGCGGGCCGACTCGGCGAGTTCGTCCACGGCCGCCAGCCACGCCGGGTTGGGGCCGTCGGTGTCGTTCGGGAAACTCGTCCGCAGCACAGCGTTTAGCACTTGTTCCAGGTGGCGCTCGGCAATCGCCGGATGGCCGTAGCGGTCGGCGATCATCTCCCCCTGTTCGGTGATCCGCAACCGACCATCCACGGTGCCCCGCGGTTGGGCGAGGATGGCATAATTCGCCGGCCCGCCGCCGCGGCCGACCGCCCCCCCGCGACCGTGGAAGAACTGAATCGTGATGCCGGCCATCTTGCCCAACTCGGTCAGTTCGACCTGCGTGCGGTAGAGTGCCCACGCCGACTGAAGGAAGCCGCTCTCCTTGTTGCTGTCCGAGTAGCCGATCATGATCTCTTGCACGTTCTGCCGCAGTTCCAGTTGCTTGCGGTAGACCGGCAGGGCGAGCAGTTTCGCGATGATCTTCCCGCCTGTGCGGAGCGGTTCGAGTGCCTCGAACAGCGGCACGATGTCGATGAAGCTGACGCCCTCCGTTGGGCGGAACAGACCCGCTTCACGCGCGAAGAGTAGCACTTCCAGCAAATGGGCCGCGTCGGTGGTCGAACTGATGATGTATGTGCCGAGCGCCTCTGGGCATCGCTGGTCGAGGATCGCGGCCATCGTGCGGAAGGTGCGAATGACTTCCGTCGTATCGTCCGAGAACGCGAGGCGAGCCGGGATCAGCGGGCGGGTCGCTTCCAGTTCCTTCGCCAACACGTCGAACCGCTCGTCGGGGGACCGTTTCGCGTAGTCGTCGCACACGCCGGCGGCCTTCAGCACCTCGGCGACGGCCGATTCGTGGCGAGCACTGTGCTGCCGCAGGTCGAGCTTCAAAAGGTGAATGCCAAAGACTTCGACGAGGCGGATGAAGTCGCGAACGGCCCCGTCGGCGGTGGCGGTCGCCCCGGCCGCCCGCAGGTCGTCGGCAATCACGGTCAGGTCGGCGAGCAGGTCGGCTCGTCCGACGTACACGCCGGCCGGCGGCGGGCCGACGCTCACACCCCAGGCGACGACGTGCGACTGCACATACTCCAGGGTTCGCTGCAATTTCTCCGCGATCAGTCGGCACTTCAGGCGATAAAGTTCGTGCCCCTTCCCCTTCGTCACGTGCGGGAAGTGGACCGTGTCGGCCGCGATGGAATCCTTGAGCAACTGGCCGAACGCCACGAACGGTGTCGAGTGGCTGAGCTTCCGGCCGAGGAGGTCGATGCGGTGCAAGTAGTGGCGGAGGATCGTTTCTTGTTGCAGGGTGATCGCAGCAGCGGTGACGGCGTGCGTCACATTCGGGTGCCCGTCGCGGTCGCCGCCGATCCACGAACCGAACCGCAGAAACGACG
>JBBQCQ010000849.1:0-1719 GCA_038318835.1 Gemmatales bacterium
GCCGGCGATGGACGATGACGACCTGCGGCGAGGGATGCCGACGAGTCACAAGAAATTCGGCGAAGCAATGGCCATTTTGGCCGGCGACGCCCTCCTGACGATGGCCTTCGAGGTGGTGGCGAGCCGTTACCCCCCGCGAACGGCAGCGGTTAGTTGTGTAGAATTGGCGAGTGCGGCCGGGGCGGTCGGCATGGTCGGCGGGCAGGTGCTGGACCTGGAAGCGGAGAAGGGCGGCGTGGCCGACGCGGCCGGTCTGGAGAACATCCACCGGCGGAAGACCGGGGCATTGTTCCGCGGCTCGCTCCGCCTCGGCGTGTTCGCCGCCCTCGGCGAAACCGGCGTGCCCGAGCAAAAGTTGGCCGCCATCGACCGCTACGCGACGGCCTTCGGGCTAGCCTTCCAGGTGACGGACGACCTGCTCGATGTGGAGAGCACCGAGGAGAAGACCGGCAAGAAAGTCGGCAAGGACGCGGCCCGCGGCAAGCTCACGTACCCCGGCCTGTTGGGCGTGCCCGAGAGTCGGCGGAAGGCGCACGAGTTGGGCGAGGAGGCGATGGCCGCGGCTCATACCTTCGGGACGAAGGGCAAGCTGCTGGCCGAGTTGGCGAAGTCTGTGGCAGAGAGGGATCGCTGAAACCAGTGCGGAACGCGGAGTCCGGAGTGCGGAGTTGAAAGCCGGTCGATCTGATCTTGGTTTTGAACTCCGCACTCCGCGCTCCGAACTCCGCACTTCCACACAGGGGATGTTCATGTCTAAAGTCGAGTTGCTCCCGCGGATCAAATCCCCGGCCGATCTCCAGACACTGAGCGAAGCTCAGTTGCTGCGGTTGGCCGACGAGATTCGCGGCGAACTGGTCCGGGTACTCACCACGCGGTCGGCCCACTTCGCCAGCAACCTCGGCGTCGTCGAGTTGTGCCTCGCACTGCACCTCACCTACGACTTCAGCAAGGACCGCCTCATCTGGGACACCGGCCACCAGATTTACCCGCACAAGCTTATTACCGGCCGGTACGACCAGTTCCACTCGATCCGCACGAAGGGCGGCCTCATGGGCTTCCCCAACCCGGCCGAGTCGCGCTACGACCTGTTCATGACCGGCCACGCTGGCGCGAGCGTGTCCACCATCTCCGGGCTGAAGGCCGGCGACGACCTGATGGGCCAGAAGGACCGGCACGCCGTCGCGGTGATCGGCGACGGGGCCTTGCCGTGCGGCATGGTCTTCGAGGCGTTCAACAACATCGCCGGGCTGAACCAGAATGTGCTGGTGGTGCTGAACGACAACAAGATGGGTATCTGCCCCCGCACCGGCGGGGTAGCGAAGTATCTCGACCAGTGCCGGATGACCGGGCTGTATCAGGGCGGCAAGCGAACGCTCAACGAGTTGTTGAAGCAGATCCCGCTCGTCGGCGAAGCCGCCCGCACGTCGCTCGAAAGCCTCCGCGATGGCGTGAAGGCGTACTTCAAGGACGGCGGGATGCTGTTCGAGGAGTTCGGCTTCCGCTACTTCGGCCCGTTCGACGGCCACGACCTGCCGGCGATGCGGAAGATCATGAAGGACTTGAAGGGGCAGAAGGGGCCGATCCTGCTGCACGTCTTCACCAACAAGGGCCACGGCATTCCGCAGGCGGCCCATGATCCGGTCACGTATCACTCGCCGCCAGTGTTCGAGAAGCTCGGCCCGGACGGCGAAATCCTCAGCATGAAGAAAGGCGGCGCGA
>JBBQCQ010000850.1:0-1693 GCA_038318835.1 Gemmatales bacterium
CCGGCCCCAGGCCATCAGCAGTTCGCCGCCGATCTCCGGGACCCGAGCGAGCGAGTCGTCATTCATCCCCGCTCCGAGGCTCCGTTTGTGAATGTCGGTCGCGTAAAAGCATGCGGCCGCGCGAACGTCCGGGTTCATGGCCGCGCGGAAGGCGAGGTGCCCGCCGATGCACACGCCGAGCGTGCCGACGGCCCCGGAACAAGTCGCCCACGATTGCAGGTGGCTGATGACCGCGCGGGCGTCGGCGTCGTAGGCCAGGATCGGTTTCGTGACTTTGTCGCGATTGCCGCGCTCAGTGCCCGCCGCATCGTAAGGCAGTACCGCGCCGGCCGGCTCGAACTCATGGAAAATTTCGGGGGCCGCCACCGCGTACCCGTGCCCGGCATAGAAGCGAGCCATGCGGGCGATCGGTCCCGTGAGTTGGAAAATTTCGGAGAAGAGAACGATTCCGGGGTAGCGGCCTGGCGCGACCGGGGAATAGCGATGGGTTCGCATCGGTCCGCTCGGTGTGTCGAGGTCGATGAAGTCTTCTTGAACGATCACGGCCGGGTTCCTCGCAAGGGTGGTTCCTCACCATCGTCGCGGGGTTGCTCGCCGAGTCAACGCCAGGTGGGCAAATCCGGTTCGCTGCCGGTTTCCTGAGTCGCCGCACCGCGGCCGAATTGCCAGCCGAACTCCGGAGCCGGGGCGTAGTGCGTGAGGGCGGCGGCGAGCGACGCCAGCTCATTTCCCAGCGTCTCGAAGGTGTGCATCGAGCCGGCCAACTCGCCCCGCTCGCCGGCGCGTTCGAGCCGCAACGCGGCCTCGCCGGCACGGTCGGCCCCGAAGAAGCTGACCATGCCCTTGATCGTGTGCGCGGCTCCTTGCACCCGCGGGCCGTCACCGACCCGCAGGCCGGCGTCGAGTTCGGCCATCTGCGTCGTGCAGTCCTGGTAGAGCACCTCAATGAGACCGATCAGTGTCGCCCGGTTGCCGCCCACGCGGGCCAGCGCCACTTCCTCGTCGAACGTGGCCGGCACGGCCGGGAACTCGCCCGTGTCTTCGTTCCCTGAACCGAGCGTATCGGACATCGGGCGGTCGGACGGCAGCGAGCCGGCCACCCTCCACAGGACCGCGAGTACGTCCTCGTCGCGGATCGGCTTCGATACATAATCGTCCATGCCGGCGGCCAGGCACTCCTCTCGGACGCCCTTCATTGCGTGGGCCGTCATCGCAACCACCGGCAGTCGTCGGCCACTTCCTGCCTCGCGGTCGCGCACAGCGGCCGTCAGAGCGAAGCCGTCCATGTCCGGCATTTGAATGTCGGTGAACAGCACATCGTACTCGGCGGCGGCGAGCGCCTCCAACGCTTCTCGACCGCTCCCGGCCACGCGCACGCGGTGCCCCCACCGCTCCAGTTTCATCGTCGAGACTTTCTGGTTGAACGGGTTATCGTCGACCACCAGCACCCGCAGGTTCGGGGGACCGGCCATCGTTCGCACTTCGCGGTTGTCGGCCGTCGAGAGGCTGTCGGCGGCATCGGGGTCGAAGAGTTTCGCCAGCAACCGCTGCACGTCCGCCCGTCGGGCCGGCTTGCGGAGGTGGTACGCCCCAACCTGCCGGCACCGCTCCGCGTCCCGCGGCAGGTCGATCATCGGGACCATGACAACCACCGATCCGCCCAACCCCGAACGACCGAGGTCGCCGGCGAGAG
>JBBQCQ010000851.1:0-1689 GCA_038318835.1 Gemmatales bacterium
ACTTCTTCTTTAACCAGCGATCCAGGAACTCATACGCCGCCGCCCGCTCCGCTTCCGGCCAGTCGTGGCCGGCGTCGGGGTAGACAGCCTTCAGCTTCTCCGGCACGCCGAGCTTCTGGTATGCCGGCTCGACCTTCGCGATCACGTCCTTCACGCCGCTCACCTCGAAGTTCGTGTCCTTCAGCGGCGACATCGCGAACACGGCCCGCGGGCAGATGGCGAGGATCACGTCGTCGAAGTCGTACGGCATCCGCTTCGGGTCGTTGCCGTACTCGCTGGCGATCCGCGGCATATAGCGGTCGCTCGTCCAGCCCTTCAGGTTGCCGCCGTAATACTTGTGAAAACTGTTGAACCCGCAACTGCTGACGGCCACCTTCAGCCGTTCGTCGAACGCGGCCGTGAAGAGGGCGTTGTGCCCGCCGAGCGAGTGGCCGATGACGCCGAGGCGGTCGCCGTCCACCTCCGGCAGCGATTGCAGCAGATCGACCGCCCGCAGGTTGTTCCAGATGGCCTTCATCGTGCCGGACTGGTAGAGACCGGCCTTGAACGCCTTCGCAAAGTCGTAGGTGTACTCGCCGAAGCTCGGGTAGTCCGGGACAAGGCAGACGTAGCCGCGCTTGACGAGGTGCAGGGCTTGCTGTTTCGACTCCTGTTTGCCGAGGCCGACGGGTTCGTCCTTGCCGATGCCGATGGTCTGGTGCAGGCACAACACCGCCGGCCGCTTGCCCTCGCCGGTCGGAATCAGCAGCCACGCCGGCACGCGGTCGCCCGCCTCGGCGGCGAAGGTGATCTTCTTGCGGGTGTAGCCGTCGTGTTTCTCCTCCGACACGACCTTCACGTCGAGCGGCACCTTGCGGTCGTCGCCGGGCATCGGCCCCATCGCGGCTTCAAACTTCTTGAGCAACGCCGTCCGGTCGGGAGCCTGGGCGAAAGCGAGTTGCGGGGCGAAGAGGAGCGGGACGAGAAGGAGTCGCATGGTCGGCCCTCGATAACGGGTTACTTCTTCGGAATCAGTCCCGCGGCCGTCATGCCGTCGAGCACGAACTGCACCGCAATCCCCGCGAGTACCAGCCCGAGGATGCGGCCGAGGACGTGGATGCCGGTGATGCCGAGCCGGCGCTGGATCGGGTCGGCGAGGCGGAACGTCAGGTAGCACACCAGGCCCGTCAGCGCGATGGCCACGAACAAGCCGGCCGTCTGCCCCATCCCGTCGGCCCGCGACATCAGCACCGTCACCGTGGACAGAGCCGCCGGCCCCGCGAGCAGCGGCACGGCCAGCGGCGTGATCGCAACTTCGCCGGTGGCCGCTTCCGCGGTGGCTTGTTCGTCCGACGGTTGCGGCTCGGCCGTGCCGGTTTCGGACCGCACCATGTCGATGGCCACCAAGAACAGGATCAGGCCGCCGGCGATCTGGAAGGCCGGCAGCGTGAGGCCGAGGGCACGGAAGAGGACGTTGCCGACGAGGGCGAAGCCCATCATGATGAGCGTGGCCGCGAGGCACGCGACGAAGGCCGTGCGACGACGACGGGTCGGGGAATAGCTCGCCGTGAGCGCAATGAAGGCGGGCACGGTGCCGGGCGGATCGACGAGGAAGAGAATCGACACGAACGCAGTGACGGCAAAATCGAACATGCTAGATGAATACGAAAATCGGAACGCGGAGAACGCGGATTTGAACGCCGGATAAAA
>JBBQCQ010000852.1:0-1682 GCA_038318835.1 Gemmatales bacterium
CGAAGCCGACGAGCGTGACGCGGCCGAGGCCGTAAGGAGCCTGCACGACGGCCAGCCGAGCGTTGTCGCGGATCGAATCGACCTGCGGCACGATCTGCCGGGCACCGCGGCCGGGGTGCGGGGCGAAGTTCGCCACCGGGAAGGTGCCGCCCTTCGCGGACAGGGTGCCGAGTTGCTTCGTGTTCTTGTTCGCGGACAGCACCCATTCGAGCAACAGATTCTTCACCTGCTCGGCCGGGTTGTCCTTGCGGACTTGCATCGGCAAGAGTTCCTGCAACAGCGGGAAGTTGGCCACGAGGCCAGCGTTCGTGCCGACGCTGACGACCACCCGCCCGCCGCGGCGAATCCACTCCACGAGGGCGTCAAGCCGCGGCCGGTGCTGCGGATTCGTGAACAGCGGCGTGAGGAAGTTTTGCACCGACGCGGCCCCCGTCGCCAGCACGACAAGGTCGGCCCCGTCGTACCCGTACCAGCGGTCGGGCAACAGGAACGGATTGTCGATGACGGCCAGTTCCACCCGCGGCGGCCGGTAGTCGTTTTGTGCCTTCGGCTCGGCCGGCAACTCGAAGCCGGGCAGCCGCGAGCCGAGCGAGAGGACGACGTAAGTGGAGGTGTCCCGCGTGCGGACGTAGCTCAGCCGCTTCGGTTCCGCGACCAGTCGCCCGGCCGTCGGGTTCGACCCGCTCGGTTCGCGCTCGCGGATGGTGATGGTCAAATCGCGGCCGCCGATCCGCACGCACGGCAGGAACGCCAGTTCCGCGGCCGAGAGCTTCGTGCCCGGTTCCAGGTCCGCCAGGCTCTGCAACGGCACGGCTAGGGCCGTGCCGAGGTCGTCGGGGTCGCTCGTCTCCAACACGATCGCGAGGTCGCGTTTTTCCTTCCGATCGATGGCGATTTCCAGGTAGACGGGTGCCCAGGTGTTGGACTTGCAGACGTACGCGCCGGTCTGGTCGTCGTCCCGCTGGGCGGGGTTGGGGCCGTGCGGGAAGCCGATCTTCGCCGTGGTGATCTTGAGCGGGTACGACTGCCCCGCGGCCGAGCCGAGGAGGGCCAGGGTGGCGGCGAGGGCCAGGGCGAATCGCGGCGTCGGCATCTCGATCCTCATGGCTTCTCGGTCATTCCGCAGGCGCATGGCGTTTCCCCGCAGCCGGGGCACCCGCCGCCGTACTTTTGGGTCATCGCGTCTTCGAGGTTCACGCCGGCAATGTTGGCGAGCGTCGCCAGCCACGCGAGGGCGTCGGCGAATTCCAGCGTCCGCTCCTGGTGCGAGCCGCCGCGGAGGGCGGCCGACAGTTCGCCGACTTCTTCGAGGAACCACATGAAGGTACCTTCGATGCCGCGGGCGGAATCTTTCGCCCCGTATAAGAGGCGAATGCGGTCCTGGAGTTGGCCGAGCGTCATCGCCGAGGGTTTCCGGGGTGCGGGGTCCAGCGATTTTAGCACGCTCGACGGGTCACGGCCAATTACGTTTGAAATGAGGGAAGGGTTCGGCTGGTGGACCCGATGGCGGACCCGCACTTGAAGGCGGGTCCGCCTTACTTCTTCGCGCGCAGTTTCTTGTCCGCGGCATCGGCTTCCGCCACCGAGATGAGGCCGTCGTGGTCGGCGTCGAGAGCGTCGAACTTCTCCCGCGGCCCGAGGAACTCGGCCCGCGAGACGTCGCCGTCGCCGTTGCGGTCCAT
>JBBQCQ010000853.1:0-1678 GCA_038318835.1 Gemmatales bacterium
AATTCCGCCGCCGCGGCCGGCCCTCGTTGGGGTCGCGGTCGTACTCGTCGTCGCGGTCGTTCCGCTCCGGTCGGGCGGGTTTCGCGAGGAACACCTGATGGCAACTGCCGCACTCGACCTCCTGGCCGCGGTGGGCGGCGTCGAGTTCGAGGCGGCTGTCGCAAGTCGGACAAGTTACCGTGATCGTGGCCATGACTTCGTGGCGGGTTGGAGCGTCACCGATCGTCGTTGAACAGGTCGGTGAGCGAATAGTTCTCGTGGATGCGGTACACCGCCTCCGCCAGCAACTTGCCGACGGAGATAATTTCCAGGTTGGGCAGGGCCTTCTGTTTCTCTTCGGAAATCGGGATCGTGTCGGTCACGATAATTTTCTCGATGCCGGCGTTTCGCAACTTCTCCACCGCCCCGGCGCACAACACGCCGTGGGTGCTGGCGACGAACACCCGCTTCGCGCCGCTGTGCTTGGCCGCACGGGCCGCCCCGACGATGGTGCCGGCCGTCGAGATCATGTCGTCGAAGATGAACACCGACTTCCCCTCGACCGGCGCACCGATGATGTGCGCTTGCTCGGTGGTCGTCGCGCTCGACCGCCGCTTGTCCACGACGGCGATACTCTTGCTGCCCAGGCCCTTCTGGTACTTCAGAGCCTTCTTGATGGCCCCCTCGTCGGAGGAGAGAACGACCAACTCTTCGGGCGGAATGCCGAGCGAGCGGATGTACGCGATGATCTCCCGCGAGGCGTACAGGTGATCGACGGGGATGTTGAAGAAGCCTTGAATCTGGGCCGTGTGCAGGTCGAGGCACAGAACGCGGTTGGCCCCGGCGGTGGTCAGCAGGTCGGCCACCAACTTCGCCGTGATCGGCACGCGGCCCTTATCCTTGCGGTCCTGCCGGGCGTAGGCGTAGTACGGCAGCACGACCGTGATGCGCGCCGGGCTGGCGCGCTTGAAGGCGTCCAGAATCACCAGCAGTTCCATCAAATTCTGGTTCACCGGCTGGCACGTCGGTTGCACGATGAACACATCGCGGCCGCGGACGTCTTCGTCGATGCGGACGTTCGTCTCGCCGTCCGGGAAGTCGTCGACGATCAGCCGGCCCATCGCCATTTCGACTCGGAGCAGCGTCGAGAGTTCCCGCACGATCCGTTCGGCCAACGGCCGATTGGCACGGCCGCTGAAGATTTTGAGCTTCTGAGGCGTCGGACTGGTCACGGGCAATTCCTGGCGTGAACAAGAGGCACGTTATTATCGGCCGGACACGCGGGCCGGTCAATCAGCAGTTCGCCGGGTGGGTGGAATATAGGACGGCGGCCGCCCGAATACAACAACACCCCGTGAGTCCCGGAGGTCGGCCGTGCGAGTGCAAATCGAAACGATCGAATCGCAACCGTTCGCGGAGAACTCGTACCTCGTCTGGGCGCACGGCGGGACGGCCGCGTTCGTCATCGACCCCGGTTTCGAACCGGAATTGATTTTGGAGCAACTCGACGCCCGGAACCTGACACTGGCCGCCATCGTCAACACGCACGGCCACCTGGACCACATCGCCGGCAACGCGGCCCTGAAGGAAGCATTCCCCAATGCGCCGATCATCATCGGCCACGGCGAGGCAGACTTCCTGACCGACGCGAACCTGAACCGCAGCGCCTTCTACAAGATGCCCGTCACCAGCCCGCCGG
>JBBQCQ010000854.1:0-1675 GCA_038318835.1 Gemmatales bacterium
AACCCAGACGCCGCGGTGGACCGGGCGGTGGCGGGTGCCGTCCGACGTGAGCCCGAGAACGGCCCCCATCGTCATCAGGCCGCCGCGATGATGTTCGGGCTTCAGCGGGACACGCTGGAAGCCGCTCGACTTCGGCTCCGGCAGGCCATAAAATTCGCACAGCCGGGCGTTCGCCATCGTCCAGTCGGAATCGAGGAGCTGGTCGACCGGCAGATTCTTCGAGAACATCTCGCGGACGTACTCGATCGTTTCGGAACGCAAGCTCGTCTCCAGCCAGTCGTCATAGTTCGGGTACAGCTTTTTATCCGGTGGGAACATGCCGACGCGGTGTAGTTGCAGCCACTGGCGGGTGAAATCGTCGATGAAGCGATCGCTCTTCCTGTCCGACAACAGGCGATTCACTTCCCGCTTTAACCCGTCGCCCTTGAGCGCTCCGCCTGTGGCCGCGGCGAGCATGCCCGCGTCGGGCATTGAACTCCACAGGAAGTACGAGAGCCGGGACGCAAGCTCGGCGTCGTTCAGGCGGTCCCGGACCACCGGCGAACCTTCCACCAGGTAGATGAAGTGCCGGGAAGTCAGCACGCCTAGCAGGGCAACCCGGAACGCTTCGGCCGTCTTCTCGCCCGCTTTGCGTTCGGCCGCAACGGCGTTCAGGTAGCCAGCCAACTCTTCGGTCATGACCGGCCGACGCCAGGCGCGTTCGGCGAATCGCTTCAAATGCTCCGCGATCACTTCGGGGGTCGCGTCTTCGGGAGGCAGGATGTCCTTTCGCCGTGCCTTCTCCGCGGTCGTGACGATCGGTCCTTCCCATTCGATCCAGTCGAGAATCACCGTGGAGAAGAGGCCGTTGCCGTTGTCGTCGAACATCTGCGGGGCGTTCGGATTCAGCAACCGCGTCTCGCCGCTGTGCGTGAAGACGTAGCTGCCGCTGTTGAGCGCATTCCGGAAGGCCGCGCCGGCTCGTCGGTCAACCACGTCGGTCGCGACCACGCAGAAGTCCAGCGACACGGGCATCTCGAGGAACACGTCGAACTCGAACACCTGCGGCTTGTCCTCGGGGGCGGTGACATCGAACTCGACGAGGCCCTCGACGGTCTCCTCGCCGGTGCGTTTGCCGACGCTCAGGTGCGCCGTCTGACCGCCCCGCGGGCGGATGCCGCTGGCCTGAAGGCGCAACTTGTACAGGCCGCTGTGTTCCGGCCCGGTCTTGCCGAACCAGTTCGGCGAAAGGGCCTGGTGGACGCTTCCCGGGTAGAGCAGTTGACGCAACGGCCGCGTGATGCCAAAGCGATCCATCGCGACTTGCTGGTTAGTCCCGCCGCCGTACCGCAGATCGGCCGCCGTCTTGCGAATTTTGCGAGCCTCACCAGCCGAGGTGGGAAACGCACGGTCCAGCACCAGCCCGGCCGCGCGATAATAGCGGTCCACGTGAGACGGCGAGAGCGACAGTTCCGAGCCAATGCGCTCGAACCCGTGCCACCGCGTGTCTTCGTTCAACTCGCCCGGCTTCGTGGGGTCGTACCGCACGCCGAGTAGGTCGTAGACCGTGTTCTGGTACTCCTTCCGGCTCAACCGGTAGTGCGCCACCGCCGGCCGGGCCGCCATCCGGGCCGCACGGCCTTCCTTGATCCGCGTGTCAATTGAGGAGACGAACGACGCGATCTCGTCCTGCGTC
>JBBQCQ010000855.1:0-1669 GCA_038318835.1 Gemmatales bacterium
GCCCTACAATTATGACGTCGCTCGTACGCGATTCTGCCAGCGGTCCGAAGGATACTGGTTGACGCCGTCGCCGGTGCGCCGATAATGACAGGAATGCCCAAGAAGTCCAGCAAGAGGCTCCTACCGAAAGTTAATCGCGCGATGTGATCGTTTATCCTCTCCACTCCCTGCGGTTATTCTCCCGGTTCAAGATTCGTCCTCGCTACGAGAATATGCACCCCGTGCCTACCAACTTCATGCCTCTCCCGCCGGTTGCCGAGGGCCTCTATCACCCCGCGTTCGAGCGGGATGCGTGCGGCGTTGGCTTCGTCGCCAACCTCAAAAACCATAAGTCGCACGCAATCGTCGAGGATGGCCTGCAACTACTGCGGAATCTCCAGCATCGCGGGGCGTGCGGGTGCGATCAGGACACCGGCGACGGGGCCGGCATCCTCATTCAACTACCCGACCGCTTCCTCCGCGATGCGGCCGCGCAGATCGGCATCGCCCTGCCCGCGGCCGGCGAGTACGGCGTGGCCTTTGCCATGCTGCCCATCAGCGAGGGCGACCGCGCCGCGTGCAAGACGGCCCTCGAATCGATCGTGGCCGAAGAAGGGCAAACTGTCCTCGGCTGGCGGTCGGTGCCCGTCGTGTCGGCGGCCATCGGCTGGCTCGCGAAGTCGTCCGAACCGGTGATGGAACAACTCTTCATCGGTCGCGGCAAACTCGACGCGGCCGCCTTCGAGAGGACGCTCTACGTCATCCGCCGCCGGGCCGAGCGGTGGGCTGTCACGCATGGGGCATCAAACGCGGGCGGCTTCGCCCTCTCCAGTTGCAGCGCCCGCACGCTGGTTTACAAGGGCATGTTGAAGCCCGATCAGTTGCAGGCGTACTTCCCCGACCTTTCGCACCCGGCGATGGAATCTGCCCTGGCCCTCGTCCACAGTCGGTACAGCACCAACACGTTCCCGCAGTGGGCGCTCGCGCAGCCGTTTAACATGATCGCCCACAACGGCGAGATCAACACGCTCAACGGCAACGCCCACTGGATGAAGGCCCGGCAGGGGATGATGAAGGGCGGCGCACTCGGCGACGACCTGGAAAAAGTCCTGCCGATGGAGTTCGCCGGCCTGAGCGACTCGGCCGTTTTGGACCGCACGGTGGAACTGCTCGTGCATTCGGGCCGCGGCCTGACGCACACAATGATGATGCTCGTGCCGGAAGCCTTCGAGGAGATGAAGCACCTCGACCCGGCCGTTCGTGGCTTCTTCCGCTATCACCGTTGCTTGACCGAACCGT
This sequence comes from Gemmatales bacterium, assembly GCA_038318835.1. Classification (GTDB taxonomy): domain Bacteria; phylum Planctomycetota; class Planctomycetia; order Gemmatales; family Gemmataceae; genus Limnoglobus. The sequence goes on from JBBQCQ010000855.1 coordinate 1,279, forward strand.
GGGACGGCCCCGCGAGTCTGTCTTTCACCGACGGCAGCATCATCGGGGCGATGCTCGACCGCAACGGCCTGCGACCGGGTCGATACGTCGTCACCGATGAGCGGGTCATCGTGGCCAGCGAAGTCGGCGTGCTGGACACGCCGCCGGCCGACATCCGCGCCACTGGTCGCCTTCAACCCGGCAAGCTGTTCGTGGTCGATCTGGTTCGCGGGAAGGTCATCACCGACGATGAAGTGAAGAGGGACGTCGCCCGCCGCCAGCCTTACGGCAAGTGGGTGGACGAGAGCCTGGTGCAGATCGATAACCTCACGCCCGGCCCGATTCCCGCGGCCGAACCGACTGAACTGCGGCACCGCCAGCACGCCTTCGGCTACACGCAAGAGGACGTGTC
>JBBQCQ010000856.1:0-1661 GCA_038318835.1 Gemmatales bacterium
TGAGTCCCACTTACTCCGGCACGGCGACGGCTTCCCCGCCGGCCCGTGCCGGGAACCGGGCTGCTCGACCTCAGGCTCACATCATCATGCGGGCGGCCATGTCGTAGAGCGTCAGGTCGCACCACGGCGGCATCCGCAAAAACATCGGCACGCCGATCAAGAGCAAATCGCGACGATCGTCCAGCCGAGTCACTCCCACCGTCACGGCAAAAGGGAGAATTGCCGGGACGGAATCGACGAAGGCGGGGTGGTCATGGGGCGGCCGGCAGTCAGCCGGGGAAGGCCGCGACTCACCCGATCAGCAGTTCCTTCCGCACGGTCATCGCATCGAGCAGCACGGGGTTGACGGTCACGCCGGTGCCGCTGCCGGTGAGCATCGGGGCCTTCCCGCCGCGGCGGAAACTGATGTCGTCGAGGCTGACGTTTTTTGTGATGAGGTGCTTATCGTAGCTGCCTTCGAGGTAGCGGATGTCCTTCACACTCGCGGCGAACATGCGGCCGGCCCCGGAGAGGATCGCCGTCTCGCCGACCTGACAGCCGAGCTGATAGCCGAGGTTGTGAAGCTTCGCGAACTCGGCCAGCCGCAACGATGGTAGGAAACCGCCGCACTTGCTCAGGCGCAGGTTGAACAGGTCGCACCACCCGCCGGCCACCGCCCGCTCGGCGTCGATCATCGAGCAGAGCGATTCGTCGAGCATCAGCGGCGTCTGCACTTGCTTGCGCACATCGGCCAGCGTGGCCACGTCTTCGTGCCGCACGGGTTGCTCGACACTCGTGATGCCGAACGGTTCCAGGTCGCGAATCTTCGCCGCCGTTTCGCCCGGCCTCCAGGCCTCGTTCGCGTCCACGCGCAGGTCCATCGTTTGCCCGACGCGGCCGCGGATGATGCGTAGCCGTTTCGCGTCGTCGTGCCCGGCGATGCCGACCTTCACCTTCACCTGACGGAAGCCGTACAGGTACATCGCCCAGCCCATGACGCGGGCCTTCAGCCCCTTCGCGCCGAGGATGATGCCGCTGTAGCGAACCTCTTCGCGCGGCTCGTAAAGCTCAGGCGTCAGCAGCTTCGTGGCGTTCATGAGCGGTTCGCCGAACGCCCGGCCGAAGGCGTCGAGATACGCGAGTTCGACGGCAGACCGGGCCGCGTTCCCCTGACACCGACGATCGTCGCCCGGCACGTCCGCCAGCTGAATCCGCTCGGCCGCTCGCACGGCCTCGGCGAAGTCGCTAGCCGGCGGCAGTTGCTTCTCCAGGTCGCTCTTTTGCAAGAGTTCCATCACCGAGTCGATCGTCTCGCCGGTGACGTAATCCCGCGGCACGCCCTCGCCGTAGCCGGTCGAGCCGTCGCCGAGCTTGATGCGCACGACGACGTTGTCCGTCTCGGTGCGAACGTGCGAGGCGTGCTTGACCGGCTTCTTCAGGGGCACGCGAACGTGCCGGACTTCCAACTCGGTGACACGCATGAAGAGACTCGAAGAGGTTTGGCCACAGATTCACCCGGAAAAGACAGATCAGAACAAAATCCAAATTCAGTTTTGGTTCTGATCTGTCTTTTCCGGGTGAATCTGTGGCCGAAATTGCTTTCCTACTTGGGTTGAGCGTAACTGAGAGCCAGCAAGGCGTAGCCGGTGACGAGGTTGGGGTCGCCTTCCATCCAGCGATCG
>JBBQCQ010000857.1:0-1647 GCA_038318835.1 Gemmatales bacterium
CGCCGTCCACACCGAGCCGAGCGGGGCTAGCTACAAGGCGACAGCCGAGGAGTTCATCACCGGCACGCCGCTGCCGCTGACCGACGTGGTCGTCAACCCGCACGACGGGGCGATGTACTTCGCCATCGGCGGCCGCAAGACACAGGGAGGGTTGTATCGCGTGACGTTTGTCGGCCCGGAGGAAACCCCGGTCGCCGAGAAGAAGTCGCAGCCAAACATCCCGCCGATCAATGACAAGGTGGAGGGCTACGGCCAGATTCGCCGCGGGTTAGAACGATCCTTCGGCACCCCGTCGATGAAACTCGACGAACTGACGCACTGGAAGCCGCTGTCGGACAAGGATCGCTTCTTGCGTTATGCCGCCCGCACAGGGCTGGAACTGCAAGACTCGAAACTGTGGGCCGACAAGGCGCTCGCCGAGAGGGAGCCGCAGGCGGCCATCGAAAGTTTGCTCGCCCTCGTCCGCGTGTCGGCCACCTGCCCCGAACAAGACCCGCAGGGCAAACACGCCGGCGACCCGGCCCTGCGAGCGAAGATTCTCGCCGCACTCAGCAAGATCGACTTCACGAAGCTAACGCACGAACAGAAGCTCGACATGGTCCGTGTCTACCACGTCCTCTTCCACCGCTTCGGCCCGCCGACGGCTGACGAGAAGGCTGCGTGGCTGGCGAAGTTCGAGCCGGTCTTCCCGTCGAAGAATCGTTATGTCGATAGCGAGTTGCTCCAGGTCTTCGTCTACCTCGACGCTCCGAAGACGGCGGAACTCGGCATGAAGTTGCTGGCGAACGCCCCGACGCAAGAGGAGCAGATGGAGTACGCCCGTGCTCTGCGCGTCCTCAAGACCGGGTGGGCACCGGAACTGCAAAAGCAGTACGCCGGGTGGCTGGTGAGCGCGAACACGTTCCGCGGTGGCAACAGCCTCCGTGGGTCCATGACGCTCATCCGCCAGGACTTCGAGAAGACGCTGAGCGACTCGCAGAAGACCGCACTCGCCCCGCTGTTGAAGGAAGCCGCGGCCGGGCCAAAGGTCGGGGTGACGGGGCCACCCCGTGCGATCGTGAAGAAGTGGACCATCGACGAACTCGCCCCGAAGCTGGAAGCCGGGCTGAAGGGCGGCCGTGACTTCGACCGCGGCCGCAAGTTGTTCGCCGAGGCCCGTTGCTTCGGCTGTCACCGTTACGACAACGACGGCTCCGCCTTCGGCCCCGACCTCAGCGGCGTGGCTGGGCGGTTCAGTCAGAAGGACTTGCTAGAGTCGATCCTCGACCCGGCCAAAGAGGTCAGCGACCAGTACGCGGCCGTCGAGATCGACCTGGAAGACGGCGGCCATGTCGTCGGCCGAATCGTGAACCTGAGCGGCGACAGCATCAAAGTGAACACCGACATGCTCGATCCGAACGCGATGAAGGATGTGAACCGGAACAACATCGCGAAGATGAAGCCGTCGAAGCTGTCGATGATGCCGAACGGCCTCCTCGACACGCTGAAGGAAGACGAGGCGTTGGACCTGTTCGCGTACCTGCTCTCGCGAGGGGACCGCGAGAACGTGATGTTCAAGAAGTAGGTCGGGTCTGACTCAGAACTGCAAAGGCGAGCCGAGCACCCTAAGGTGGCGGGTGGATGTCCCCCACCCCGCCCCGTAAGGTG
>JBBQCQ010000858.1:0-1615 GCA_038318835.1 Gemmatales bacterium
GCCTCGAAGACTCGGCACCACCCTACAAGATCCTACAAAATCACGGCGTTTCGATCGTCACGGCCATCACCACCGGGGCGGTGCTATCGGCCCCCTTCACGAACTCGATGCTCTTGATCGTGTCGGGTCGCTTCGGAATCACGCTCAGGTAGCGGATCTGCTGCCCCCGTAACGCGAACGCGAACTGACTCTGCGGCACGTCCACCCGGCGAATGTAGTCGGCCACATGTACGCCGTTCTTCAACTCGTGGTCTTCGGTCTTGCCGTCGGCGTAAAGCAGCCGCACGATCAGGCTCACGGTGCCCCGGTCGCCGTAGGGCGACGCCCACCCGGCCACGCCGCCGAGCAGGTGGACGGCCTTCGCTGGCGTGCCGCACGGTAGTGTCACGCTCTTCGGCATCTTCGGCGGAATTGTGCCACTCGTGCTGTAGAGCAAGATCGCATTCTTCTGCTTGTCGCCGTTCGGGTCCACGAGGACGAACGGCACCTTGTTGAACTCCTTCGGCTTCCAGTCCTTGAAGATCAGCCGTTCGGGGTCCGAGTCCTCAGCGTTGAACATGCCCTTCGTACTGACGACGGTCGCGACCTTGTCGAGCGGGATCGGTACGAACTTCCCCTTCTGCCCCAGGAATTCCAGCAGATCGACGAACTCCTCGGGCTTGATCGTCTTCTCGAAGCCTTCGGGCATGAGCGATTTGGGCGACTCCTTCAGCGAGTCCAGGTCGTCGCGGTTGATCGCGTGCCGCTTGTTCTCGGCGTCGATCAGTTCCACGCTCGTCTTCGTCTCGGACGCCAGCAACCCTGTGACGGTGCGGCCGTCGAGCAGGTTGGCCGTGTACGCCCGGTAGTTTCCCTCCACACTGCGCGACGGATCGAGGACGTGAATGAGAATCTCTTCCTTCGGGTGCGTGCCGAAGCCGGTCAGGTCGGGGCCGATGGTCAGCCCCTCGCCGCCGTGCTTGTGGCACTTCGCACACTGGGCAACGAACACCTTCTTGCCCGCCGGCACGTCGCCGCTCTTGGCGAGTAGCGGCTTCATCTCGTCGATGACCTTCTGCCGATTCGCATCCGGCAAACCGCCGCCCATCGCGAGGAGTTTCTTCGCCCGTTCGGCGATCTCCTTGCTCGGGTGCGCGGCCAGGGCCGTCTTCTGATCGAGGGCGAGCAGGTCGAATCGCATCTCCCCCTTCTCGACGGCGTTCAGGTAAGCCGTGGCCGACTCGGGCCGAGCGAGGACAATCTGCATGGCGATGGGCCGAACAGTCGGCGGCAAGTCCTTCACCTTCGCGACGACGGCCGGGCCGATGTTCTTGGCCTGACTCTTCGCGAGCGCCTCGAACACGCCCGTCGCGAACGGGGCGGACGATTTCGGCGTGACGGCCGCGATCAGTTTGCCCGCCGCGTCGTCGCTCTCCGGTTGGAACTCGACGATCTGCCGGGCCGCGTCGAGCCGCGATTCGTCGCTCGCTTTCGCATCTGCAAGGGTGACGAAGAGTGCTTTCGACAGTTCAGCGAGTTGCGCATCGAGGCCCTTCACGCCCCAGGCGGCGGAGAGTTTCAGCAACCGGCCGCGAGCAGCGGGCGACACCTTGCCAAGCAGACTGCCGACCGCCTT
>JBBQCQ010000859.1:0-1604 GCA_038318835.1 Gemmatales bacterium
GGCCCCATCATTGGACGCGGCCGCCAGCCGCTTGTTGTCGGCGGACACGAACAGCTTAAACCCGACGTTCGACCGCGTGATGTACTGGCGGAGTCGCTTGCCCGTGGCCGCGTCCCAGGCCTCGACCGGACCGGCCTCGCCGCCCGTGTACAGCGTCTTGCCATCGAGCGAGAACTTCGCCGCATGAACGCGGGACAGGCTGGTCTTCACCTTGAACAGTTCCTTCTTGGCCACCACGTCCCAGACCTGTACGATCGGGGCGACGTTCTCCTCGTTGTTCCGCACGTAGTACTGCCCAAACGACGCGAGCTTCTTGCCGTCGGTAGTCAGCGCGGTGGTGATGTAGTTCTGCTGGAGGACTTTCATCTCGGCGATGATCTCGTTCTTTTCGGCGTCGAAGACGTAGGCGAAGACCTGCCCTTCCTGTTGCGGGTAGCGGGTGCCGAACGACAGAAACTTGCCGTCGCCGGACGCCGACATGAGGCCGTCGCTAAGTGTTTCCAGGGCCTTGCCGACCGGCCCCCCGTTGCCCTGCTGGCCGATTTTTGCAGTAATCTCTCCAGTCTTGGGGTCGATCACCGTCGCCATGTTGTAGGCCGTGACGATGAGCCGCTCACCCGTCGGCGACAGATTGATCGTGTACCCGCCCTGCACCTGTTCCTTGAGTTTGATCGCCTTCGTTTCTTGGCCGGTCTCGACGCTGAGGAACTCGAGCTTATCCGGCGGGGCGAACCGGACGATGGTCTTGCCGTCAGGCAGCAGGGTGGTCTGCCGGTTGGAACTGTCGACGCGGAAGAGTGTGGAGCCAAGCCGCAGCTTCGCCCCCGGCGTCCGCGGCGTCGGCTCGGCCTTCGCGGCGATGACCGTGGGCGGGGTCGGTTCCGCCTGCGGCTTCTCGGCAAGGGCGAACGGGGCGAGGGCCACGAGGGCGACCAGCGTGCGGGGGAATCGCATGGCGAAGCTCGGAGAGGATCGAAGCCGATGGCAATATCGTAATCGAACCGCGGTCGGAAAGCCCGCCGGTCGTTACACGATTGTGACCGGCCGAGTCTTTGGCGAGCGGGGGGTGTTAGCCCCCTGATTCTGTTTCACAGAATCGAGAATCAGGGGGCTAACGCCCCCCGCTCGCCAATCGTCGCATACTTTGAACACTGCCACCCCCCGCACGGACCCACCGATGATTCGCCCTGCCACGCCGGCCGACGTGCCGAGCATTGCCGCCCTCATTCGCGATCTCGCCGAGTACGAGAAGCTGTCGCACGAGGTCGTCCTCGACGAGGCCGCGCTGCATGCCCACCTGTTCGGCCCGCGGCCGTTCGCCGAGGTGCTGATGGCCGAGGCCGACGGCAAGGCGGTCGGGTTCGCGCTGTTCTTCTTCAACTACTCCACATTCCTCGCCAAGCCCGGCATCTATCTCGAAGATCTGTTCGTGCTGCCCGAGTATCGCGGCCACGGGTTGGGGAAGGGGCTGCTGATCGCGCTCGCGAAGTTGGCCGAGGAACGCGACTGTGGCCGGCTGGAATGGGCGGTGTTAGACTGGAACGAGCCGTCGATCCGGTTCTATCAGGCGTTGGGGGCGAAGCCGAAGGACGAGTGGGTCTTGT
>JBBQCQ010000860.1:0-1600 GCA_038318835.1 Gemmatales bacterium
ATTCCTGGGAGAGAGTTGCAGTTGGTTTCGTGCGACGACGAAGGAACGGCAAGGGGCGAATGGCGAGCCGAGCACCGTAAGGTGCCGGGTGAATATCGTTGTCATTCACCCGGCACCTTACGGTGCTCGGCTCGCCAGGTCGCGGCCGGGATAGAATGCCCCCATCCGCCGTTCCCGCAACAGGTGCCCTCATGCTCCGCCGCCTCGTGGCCTTATTCATGCTAGTCACGCTCGTGCCCGTGGTGCAGGCCGACGACGATGGCGCGAAGGTCTACAAGAAGGTCATCCACTCCGTCGTCTGGGTCCACTCGACGCGCGACCGCGGACTCGCGACCGGCAGCGGCACGCTCGTGGACCGCGAGAAGCGGCTCGTGCTCACGAACTATCACGTGGTCGAGGACAACCCACGCGCGAAGGTCTTCTTCCCGTACTTCCGCGACGGCAAGCCGATCGCCGAGAAGAAATACTACAGCGACCGGGCGAAGGAACTCGGCATCGCCGGCAAGGTCATCGCCATCGAGAAGACGGTCGACCTGGCGCTCATTCAGCTCGATCACCTGCCCGAGGGCGTGACGGCCGTGCCGGTGGCCGCGAAGTCGGTGGAACCCGGCGACACGGTGCATTCCGTCGGCAACGCGGGCAAGTCCGACGCCCTCTGGGGGTACGTGCCCGGCAAGGTGCGGCAGGTGTACAAGAAGGAGTGGCGGGCCAAGCTCGACGCCAACCGCGTGCTGCGATTCAAGGCCGAAGTTGTGGAAACCGACTCCGCGACGAATCCAGGCGACAGTGGCGGACCACTGCTCAACAACGCGGGCGAACTCGTCGGCGTCACGCAGGGCGGGGCCATCGACGCACAACTCGTCAGCACCTTCGTGGACGTGTCCGAAGTGCAACGGCTGTTGCGATCGGAGGGCGTGAAGACGACGAAGGCCGAGGAGCCGAAGAAGCCGGCCGCGGCGAAGCGGGACAAGCCCGTCGCGGTCGCGGACGGTGGGAAGGTGTTCGGCGAGGAGGCGGCCAAGAAACTGCAAGCGGCGGTGAACGACCTGCACGCGAAGCAGAAGGTCGATCTGCTCGTCGAGACGTTCGCCACGGTTCCGAAGGACGACGTGGAGAAGGTGAAGGCCATGACGCCGGACGAGCGTAAGAAGTACGTCCGCGAGTGGGCCACGAAGCGGAGCACGGCCGAGACGGTGAGCGGGTTCGTCGTGCTCATCTGCAAGGAGCCGCGGAACTTCTACATCTCCAGTTCGCCCGACGTGGCCGGCCGGTTCCCGGACGACTTCACGCAGAAGCTCATCAAGACCCTGGTGGACGGGTTGAAGAATCAAAAGGCCGATGACGCGATTCTGGAAATTGCGAAGCTGATCCAAGACACCGCGAAGGCGAAGTAATGCCCGGCTATCTGCTCAGTGACGACCTGATCTTCACCAGCCGCATCGTGGCGACGGCCCGTGCCCACGGCGTGACCGTGACGGCCGTAAAGACGGCGGAGGCACTGCTGGGGAAAGCGATTGCCGAGCCGCCGACGGGCGTGATCCTCGACCTGCACAACCCGACGCTCGACGTGGCGAAGCTGAGGGCCGACCTGCCCGGCGTG
>JBBQCQ010000861.1:0-1591 GCA_038318835.1 Gemmatales bacterium
TCTACTTCCTCCGCGTCGATGCCCTCGCCCCGAAGGGCAAAGAGTTCACGTTCGATCAAGTTCTTGGCCAACCCGCCGCGATCCGGTGGAACCTGCCGTCCCGTCGGCCGCGATACTTCCACGGCATCGTGAACCGCATCACGCAGGGGGACACCGACACCAGCTTCACGCACTACGAACTGGAGATCGTGCCCAGCTTCTGGCTGCTCGATCAGACCTTCCAGAGCCGCATCTTCGTTCGCAAGACCGTGGTCGAAATCCTCCGCGAAGTGCTCCAGTACGTCCCCCACCAGTTCACCCTCGCCGACAAGTACCCGAAACGCGAGTTCTGCGCCCAGTACCGCGAGACGGACTTCGCCTTCGCCAGCAGGCTGATGGAAGAAGAAGGCATTTTCTACTACTTCAAGCACGAGGCCGACGGGCACAAGATCGTCCTCGGTGACAATCCGACGGCGCACCCTGACTGGCCGGAGAAACTGCGGCTGAAGCACTTCAGCGAGGGCAACACGGCCCACGAGGAGGCCGTCAACCGGCTCGGCAAGTCGCAGCAACTCGTGACCGGCCGGGTGCAGTTGCGGGACCACCACTTCCAGTTGCCGCACGACCCGCTGGCCGCCGATCAGCCGATCAAGCGCGAGGTGGCCGTCGGCCAGGTGACGCACAAACTGGCCGTCGGCCCGGTGCCGAGTTTCGAGCGGTACGACTACCCCGGCGACTACGCCCGGCGGTTCGACGGCGTCGACTTCGGCGGCAACGACCAGCCGGCCAGCCTTCACGAGATGATGGAGGACAACCGCCGCACGGCGAAGATTCGCATGGAAGCCCAGGCTGTGCGCTCGGTGGAACTGTCCGGCACGGGCAGCGTGCAAGGGCTAGCGGCCGGACACCGCGTGGTGATGGAAGCGGTCGACCATTACACGAAGTCGCAGAAGGCCGACGGCGAGTACGTGGTGACGGCCATCACGCACAACCTGAAGAACGCGAACCAGTATTACGGTTCGAGTGCGACGGAGCCGTTCGAGTACGCGAACGGGTTCACGTGCATTCCCTACGGGGTGCCGTACCGCCCGCCGGCCGTGACGCCGCCCCCGCGGATCGACGGCGTGCAAACGGCCCTGGTCGTCGGCCCGGCCGGCGAGGAAATCTTCACGGACAAGTACGGCCGCATCAAGGTGCACTTCCACTGGGACCGTTCGGCCTCGATGGACGGGTCGAACTCGCCGTGGATTCGCGTCGGCACGCCGCACGCCGGCAAGGGCTTCGGCGGCGTGTGCATCCCGCGCGTCGGCGAGGAGGTGATCGTCTCGTTCTTGGAGGGCAACCCCGACCGCCCGATCGCCGTCGGCCGCGTCTACAACGAGCGAGAAAAGCCGCCGTTCAAGCTGCCCGAGAAGAAGATGATCAGCGGCATGAAGTCGAACACCTACCCCGGCGGCGGCGGCAACAACGAAATCAGCATGGACGACAGCAAGGGCAAGGAGCGGATGTTCATCAACGCCCAGTTTAACCAGGACGAAGTCGTCGGCAACAACCAGACATCCAAAGTCGGTGTGAATCGGACAGAAACCGTCGGCGTGGATGAATCGGTCAC
>JBBQCQ010000862.1:0-1587 GCA_038318835.1 Gemmatales bacterium
CGAAACCCGCGAGGCCGGTGACGATCATCGCGGCGGCCGCGATGAGCTTGAGGTTCTTCCAGATCATGGCCTTCGTCACTCCTGCTTCCTGTGCCCTGTCTCCTGCTTCCTGTGCCCTGTCTCCTGCTTCCTGTCTCCTCACTTCAACTCCGTCCGCAGTTGCTCCATCTTCGCCTTCATCTCGGCCACGATAGGTTGGAACTTCGGCCGGCCGGCGAGGTTCGTCTTCTCTTCGGGGTCGGCCTTAAGGTCGTACAGTTCGAACTCTTCGCGGAAGCTGAACGGCGGCTCGTAGTAGTGGATGAACTTGTAATGATCGGTTCGCACGCCGCGGTGCTTGTTCACGTTGTGCGATGGGTCCGGGAACTCGTGATACTCGTAGTACCACGCATCGCGCCACGGCTTCACGCCGTCGGTCGCTTTCGGCTCCGCGATCAGTTCCGTCATGCTCCGACCGTGCATGGTGTTCGGATCTGGCACGCCGGCGAAGTTCAACAGCGTCGGGGCGATGTCCACGTTCAGCACCATGCCCGCCGGTTTCTGGCCGGCCTTCACGCTCTTCGGGTGGCGGATCAGCATCGGCACGCGGATCGACACTTCATGCATGAATCGCTTGTCGAACCGCTGCCACTCGCCGAGGAAGAAGCCGTTGTCGGAGGTGTACATCACCATCGTGTCGTCGGCGACTTTCATGGTGTCGAGGGCATCGAGCACCTTGCCGACGTTGTCGTCCACGCCGGTCACGCAGCGGCAGTAGTCGCGGATCATGCCGTCGTAGTCCTTCGTGTCCGGGTACTGGCCGAACATGTTCGCCGCCTGCAAGAACGCCCGCGGCTTCCCCTGCCCGAGATCGTCCCACAGGGCCGGCTTCTTCACGACCGCGTCGGCGTACAGGTCCTTGTACCGGGCCGGCGGGTTCCACTGGCGGTGCGGAGCCTTGAAGAACAGGAACAAACAGAACGGCTTCTCGCCGCGATCCTTCTTCATCCACGAAATCGCGTGGTCGGTGGTCACGTCGTCCATCCAGCCCTCGTAGGGCTTGTCTGGCCCGATCTTGCCGTCTGGCCCGCTCTCGGCGATCTTCGCCTGGTAGTAGCTCCCCTGCCCGGTGAAGCCGAAGTAGTAGTCCCAACTCTTCTGGCGGAAGTGCCCCGGCACGTGCGACTTGCCGACGAACCCGACCTCGTACCCGGCCGCCCGCAACAAGTCCGGCGTCCAGGCCACGTCGTCGCGGAGCTTGGTGCCCATGTTGTCGAGGACGCCGTTGCCGTGCGAGTAGAGGCCCGTCATCAGCGTGGCCCGACTCGGTGCGCAGAGCGAGTTCGTGATGAAGGCGTTCTGGAAGTACGCCCCCCCCTTCGCGATGCGGTCCATGTTCGGCGTCTTCAGGAACGGGTGCCCGGCACAACTCATGAAGTCGAACCGCTGGTCGTCGGTCATCATCACGACGAGGTTCGGCTTCTTGGCAGCGTCGGCCGCGGCGATGGCGAACAGCAGGCCGACGAGGGAGAGAAGGAATCGCATGAGGAACTCCGCGAGGGAAAGAGACGGGGTTTAGAGTAGTGCGAAAGCGCTGGGACGGCCGTC
>JBBQCQ010000863.1:0-1585 GCA_038318835.1 Gemmatales bacterium
AGAATCGAACTTGTGACACCCGTCTGTCACCCGAGCACATCGCCGAACTGGCGAAGTCCGGTATCTCGGCCGCGTTCGCCGTCGCGGCCGGCGTGTACACCGAACCCGACCCCGTCGCCAATGGCCGCTCGCTCAACTGGAGCGGGCCGGCCAAGAAGAGCGGGTCCTGTCTGCACTTCCGGCACTTCGACCTCGCCGGCCAACCCATGACGTTCACGCCCGACGACGGCGTCGAACGCGAATATCGGCGGCTCAAGCCCGCGTGCCCGCGGAAGTCGAAGCCGTCCCTTGAACATCCGGACGGCAAGCTCGTGAAATACGAGTCGCCCCGCAAGTCCACCGTCCGCCTTTTCGTTCCGCTCCAGGCCCGCGAGCAGGTGGCACGCTCGGCCGAGCCGCTTGCCGTAACGGAAGGTGAGAAAAAGTCACTGAGCATTGCGGAGGCCGGCTTGCCCGTTGTCGCCCTCGGCGGAGTCTGGTCATGGTGCAAATCGAAGACGAGTACCGAGCAGAAGGCCGGGCCGAAGCGACTCATCGCCGACTTCGATGGTATTCCCCTCCAGGGCCGGAAGGTGGCCATCGTCTTCGACTCTGACGCGGCGACCAACGGCAACGTCAGGACCGCGGAGGCGGAATTCGCGAAGACCCTACGGGTGGCCGGGGCCATCCCGATCATCGTCCGGCTGCCCGCGGGCGAGGGCGGGGCGAAGGTCGGGGCCGACGACTTCATCGCCGTCCACGGGGGAGAAGCGTTCCGCAAGTTGATCGCCGACGCCATCGCCGACAAGCCCGACGGCGAGCCAGTGAAGGCGACCGAGGAGAAGGAGAAGAAGCCCTCCGCGGCAAAGGCACTGACGCTGCTGGCCGTCGAAGAGTGCGAGTTGTGGAAGGACGATACGCCGGCCGGTTACGCCAGCATCGGCCGGCGAGCGATGGCCATTCGCTCGAAGGCGTTCCGGGACTGGCTGCGCGGCCGGTATCTGGAAACAACCGGCGACGTGCCGGGGGCCGACGCCGTCACCAACGCGGTCGATAGTCTCGACGCCGTCGCCATCCACCGCGCGCCGCTGCACAAAGTTCACGTCCGCACCGGCGGCCACGGTGGAAAGGTCTACGTCCATCTCTGCGACGACGCCGACACGGTCATTGAAATCGGCCCCGACGGGTGGGCCGCGTGCGAGTCGCCGCCGATCAAGTTCCGGCGGTCGCCAAGTGCGAAGGCCCTGCCCGTGCCGAAGAAAGGCGGCGAGATCGAGCACCTGCGGAAGTTCTTGAACGTCGCGGATAGTGACCAGTTCGCCCTTGCGGTCGCGTGGTTGTGCGGCGTCTGCCTGCCGGGTGGGCCGTACCCGGTTCTCGTGCTCGGGGGCGAGCAAGGTTCGTGCAAATCGACGTTCGCAAAAATCTTGAAGCGGCTGACCGACCCGAGTCGGGCGGAACTCAGACATGAACCCGCCGAGGGTGTCTCATTTGGCGGTCTTCCGCTTGGGTCGTCCCTCGATGATGCTCTTGACCTTGTGGCGGACGGTCTGGAAGTAGCAGAGGCTGGCCCGGATGGACGCCTTGAGATCCGCCAGCGTGTCGA
>JBBQCQ010000864.1:0-1580 GCA_038318835.1 Gemmatales bacterium
TGCTCTACACCGACTCGCTCACGGCCGCCGAAGTGACGAAGTGGTTGTCCGCGGCCGCAACCGCCGAGGCGAAGTCCGCTTCGCCGTCCGGCACCGTCTTCGGAACAGCCCACGTTATGTCTGCTGCGGCGAACGAGCAAAAGGAATTGCAACAACTTCTCGCCGTCGATCTGGGGTTGGGGAAAAAGTCGCCAGAAGCTCAGCCGAACGCGCACATTTCGGCGAAGACATTAGAGCAAGTCGCAAGCGCGATCCAAAAAGGCGATGCGGCAAAGTCGGCCATCCTGATCACTTACCTGCCGCAAGTCGCGAGGGTTCATCCGGCTCTTTCGAAGGACGTGAAGCAATTTCACGACCTCCGAAAAGACCGCAAGCCCGGCACCGTGCCAGTGCTGATCGTCGTGCGGGCGAACGCCAACTGAGTTAGGCGGTCAGGTTAGCGATCAATTCCCGCGTGATGGTTTCCGTCGTGCCGTCCCCGCCCAGGTCTCGCGTCAGCCCGACGCCCCGTTGCAACGTCTTCGCCACCGACGCCTCGATTCGTGCCGCGGACTCTCGCTCGCCGACGTGATCGAGCATCATGGCCGCACTACGAACCACCGCGGTCGGGTTTGCCAGCCCCTTTCCGGCAATGTCCGGCGCACTTCCGTGGACTGCCTCGAAGACAGCGTAACGTGTCCCGAAGTTCGCCCCTGGCACCACGCCCAGCCCACCGACCAGACCGGCGCACAAGTCCGACACCACATCGCCGAACAGGTTCTCCATCACGAGCACGTCGAATCGCGTCGGGTCCATTGCCAGTTCCAGACAGACATTGTCGATCGGTTTCTCGGCGAAGCGGATGAACGGAAACTCGTCCGCGACGGTCCGCGCGCAATCGAGGAATAGGCCATCGGATAACCGCATCACATCTGCCTTGTGGCAGAACGTCACCTGCCGCCGACCGTGCTGGCGGGCGAACTCGAAGGCATACCGGACGATTCGCTCGGCCGCCGTCTTGGTGATGATCCGCAAACTCTCGACGACACCCGGCACCACGACATGTTCCAGGCCCGCGTACAGTCCTTCAGTGTTTTCCCGCACCACGATCAGGTCAACATCGGTGTACGGCAACTTCACGCCAGGCAGCGTCTTCACCGGCCGCACGCTGGCGTACAGGTCGAGACCCTGGCGCAACCGCACGTTGATGGAGCGATAGCCCTTGCCCACCGGGGTCGTACACGGCCCTTTCAACGCCACGCGGTAGCGGCGGATCGTCTCCAGCGTCTCGTCTGGCAACGGTTCGCCGAATTGCTCGGCCGCACCGAGGCCTGCCGCGGCGGGCACCCACTCATTCCGCACCCCGGCCGCCTTCACAACTTCGCACGCGGCCCGCGTGACTTCCGGGCCGATACCGTCGCCTTCGATCAGAACGAACTTCATGCCGGCTCCTCCCCAACGGGTCGATGCCGTCAAGGTATGGAAACGCCGAGGAACTCTGGCCTCAGATTGGCGTGGAGCAGGTCGCGGACGACGGGTGCGAGGTACCATTTCACGCCAGCGTCCAGCACGGCAAGCACCACCCCGGCCGTGAGTCTCGC
>JBBQCQ010000865.1:0-1564 GCA_038318835.1 Gemmatales bacterium
GGAGGGCCGCGCGGGGCAAGCCCGTGGTCCGCGCGTATACGTCGGCGGTGGATGGGTCGATTCAGCCGTACAGCGTTCTGCTGCCGGACGGGTTCGAGAAACTCCGGCGGATCGACGTGGTGTTGCACGGCCGCGACGGCACGCTAACCGAGGTGAAGTTCCTCGCGGGCAAGGAGGCTGCGAAGGGCGGGTCGAAGGCCGACCGCGTCGTGATCGAAATCTACGGCCGCGGCAACAATGCCTATCGCTGGTCCGGCGAGCAGGACGTGTTCGAGGCTCTGGCCGACTTCCGCCGGCACGCGGCCGCGAAGGACATCGCGGAATGGCCGGTTGTCCTCCGCGGCTTCTCGATGGGCGGGGCGGGGGCGTGGCACCTCGGCCTGCACCACCCGTCAGCCTTCGCGGCTGTCAGTCCGGGGGCCGGGTTCACAACCACGCACGGGTACATCAAGAACCTGCCGAAGCTGCCGGACTACCAGGAACGCACGCTGCACATCTACGACGCGGTCGATTACGCCGAGAACGCCTTCAACGTGCCGATCGTGGCCTACAGCGGCGAGAAGGACGGCCAGAAGGCCGCGGCCGACAACATCGAGAACGCCCTCAAGAACTTCAAGGAACCGGTGCGGATCACGCACCTCGTCGCACCGGGGCTAGAGCACAAGCAGCCGTCGGAGTGGTTGGCGAAGATCGAGACGGAGTTTCAAAAGTATCTTCCGCCCGGTCCCGCGACCGAGCCGAAGCGGGTGCGGTTCGTCACGTACACGCTCCGCTATCCGACCTGTTCGTGGGTGACGCTGGAGGGGTTGGACCGCCACTATGATCGGGCCGTCGTCGACGCCGAACTGAAGGGGGCCGAGGTGATGGCGAAGACAACGAACGTCTCGCGTCTGCGGTTCAACCTGACGAAGGGCAGCGACCGGGTCGCGAAAGTCGTCCTCGACGGCCAACCGCTCGACTCGCCAGACGGAGCAGCGTTCGAGAAGGTCGCGGGCAAGTGGGCCGTCGCGAAACCGCCGGCCGGGCTGCGGAAGGTTCCCGGTCTGCAAGGCCCCATCGACGACGTGTTCCACACGCCGTTCACCGTGATCGGGCCGCAAGAGGCGGGATGGGCAACCGTGACCGACGCCCGCGCGACGATGGCGGTGAAGCGATTCGAGTACGAGTGGGACAAGTACTTCCGCGGCAGGTTGCCGATGGGGGCGGCCCCGGACCGCTCGACCATCGCGTTCGGCGACCCGGCCAGCAATCCGATTATTGCGGTCGCCTTACCGAAGCTGCCGATCCAGTGGACGAAAGAGAAACTCGTCGTGAACGGTGTCGAGTACGACGCGGCGACGCACATTCCGGTGCTGATCTACCCGCACCCGAATGTGCCGGGCAAGTACCTCGTGCTGAACAGCGGCCACACGTTCGGCGAAGCCGACCTGAAGGGCACGAACGCCCTGCTGTACCCGCGACTCGGCGACTGGGCCGTTCTGAAACTGAAGCCGACTAAGGCCGACCCGGGGGCCACGGAAGTCGTCGCGGCCGGCATCTTCGACGAGAACTGGCAGTTCGCGAA
>JBBQCQ010000866.1:0-1559 GCA_038318835.1 Gemmatales bacterium
GTGTCGGCCGTCGCCATCGACAACGGCACGACCGGCTTCGCCGACACGCCGGCCGAGGCCCGCCAGGACCTGCGCGATTACCTCGCCTGGTTCCACAAGAAAGAGCCGTGGCGGCCGGGGCCGGATTTCCTCGACCCGGAACTGCTGTGGCAGAGCGTGACCGTGCGGCCGGAGTACCGCGCGAACGACCGCATCTACCCGTGCGAAACGGAAGTCACGCTCAAGGTCGCGTGTGTCGTCGGCAGCCGGGCGAGCGGCCAACCCACGGCCGACCTGCCGCTGCTCGGCATCCGCTTCGACTTCGCGAAGGCCGCGGACTTCCCGGACCTCGTTCGACGGTACGTGCTGCAAAAGCTCGAAGGGCTGCCGCCGCACGAAGTCAATCGCTACCTGCCGCCGGCCGATGTGGAACTTGTGGAGGTGGCCGTGCGCGTGCCGAAGGACGACCACGCTGAAGTCGTGGTCGCGCCGCCGACGCTGAAACTCATCGCCGAGCCGGTCGGCGATCGAGCCGTGCGGAAGAACTTCGCCCGCGCGTGGGGCCGCGAAGGCGAAGTCGGCACGCTTGTGCAGAAGCTGCACCGCGAGAAGGCCAACGTGCTGCTCGTCGGTGATGGCGGCGTCGGCAAGACGACGCTGCTCGTGGACGCCGTGAAGGAGGCCGAGAAGCAGGCCCAGGAGGCCGACGACGTGAAGGGGAACGCGCGGCGGTTCTGGCTCACGTCCGCTGGGCGGATCATCGCCGGCATGAAGTACCTCGGCCAGTGGGAGGCCCGGGTCGAGGAGATGATTTCCGAACTCGGCGAACGCGGCGGCGTGCTGTGCGTCGAGCGATTGCTCGACCTCGTCCGCCGTGGCGGCTTCGGCCCGACCGACAGCGTCGCGGCGTTCCTCGTGCCGTACCTGGCCCGTAGCGAACTGCGGATGGTGGCGGAAGCCACGCCGGCCGAACTCGACGCCTGCCGGCGACTGCTGCCCGGGCTGGCCGACCTGTTCCAGATCGTGTCCGTCGTTGGGTTCGACCGCGCAACCGCGCTCGAGGTGATTGACAAGCAACTGGAAACCTCGTCGTCTGGCCGCGGCATCGAGGTGCAGCGCGGCACCGGCGAACGGCTCGTGCGGCTGTTCCGCCGGTTCGTGCCGTATGCCCCGTTCCCCGGCCCATCGTCCGGGTTCGCCCGCGAACTGGTGGACGCCCAGGCCCGCGTCGGCCGCAAGACCGTGGACCCGGACGACGTGGTTGATCGCTTCCGCCAGCGGACCGGCCTGCCGGAACTGTTCCTCCGCGACGAACTCACGCTGGAACGCGACGCCGTGCGGACGTGGTTCCGCGAGCGGGTCATCGACCAGCCGGAGGCGTGCGAGGCCGCGACGGATGTGGTGATGACGTTCAAGGCCGGTCTGACCGACCCGAACCGCCCGCCGGCCGTGCTGCTGTTCTGCGGCCCAACGGGCGTGGGGAAGACGCACATGGCCCTGGCTTTGGCGGAGTACTTCTTTGGCAGCGCGGAGTGCGGAGCGCGGAGTGCGGAGTTGAAAACCGAAACGCCGGGTCCTGG
>JBBQCQ010000867.1:0-1555 GCA_038318835.1 Gemmatales bacterium
GCTCTTCGAGTTCACGTCGAACGGCCCGGAACCCGGCAAGACGCGGCAGACGAAGCTCGTGAACCTGCTCACCGGCCGCACGAATCCGCCGCTGGAACTGCCGCCGACGCTGCAAATCGAGGACGTGACCGCCGACGGCTCGATCGTGATGGCCTACGACTACGTCACCAGCCGCCGGCTCGACTTCTTCCCGCAGAGCGGCAAACCCTACGGCTTCAAGCCCTACGACAATCAACCGGAGGCAGACCGCAAGCTCGTGCTGAACCGCTTCCTCGCGAACGACCGCATCGTGACCGTCAGCGAGAAGGGCGCGATCGTGGTCTGGTCGTTGCCCGACCTGCAACCGCAGGTGGTGGCGTCGTGGCCGAACACGAAGGCGTGGACGGTGTCGCCGAACAAGAAGTACCTCGCGGGCATTCAGAACGGCGTGGTGCGGGTACTCGACCTGGCCACCGGCACCATCGTCGGCGACCTGCTGCCATCGTTCACGCCGCAGGCCACGCCGTTCAACTCGTTCGTCGTCTTCCGGGCCGACGGTCGCGAGGTGCTGGCTGGTTTCCAGAACACGCAAGGCCCGGTCCTCACGCGGTGGGACACGACCACCGGCCGCATCCGTCACGAGGCCCCCTACGCGGGCAACCTCGGCAGCGTGCCGAAGCAGGGGTACGTCGGCGACACCTACCAGATGGTGGACTTCGGCTGGGTGTACGACCTGGATCGTCAGGCCTTCGTGTGGAACCTCGTTGGCGGCCACTTCGCCTGGCACCGGCCGGACGACCGCGTGTGGTACGCCGTCGGGTCGGGCCAGGGTAGCACGCTGGTGGCCGCGCAGTTCGCCACCGACGACGTGGACGCGACCATCGCCGAGATCGCTGACGGCCCCGGCGCGGTGCTGCGGCCGGGCACGCGTGTCGGGCTGATGCTCGACGTGGACGGCGGCATGGCGGCGGTATTCAAGTCGAAGATCGCCGACGGGGTGAAGGCCGGGTGGAAGGCCCGCGAGTTGGAACTCGTGGCGAAGGAGGCCGAGGTGGACGTGACCGTGCGCGTGTCGGAGCGGGACACCGGCGAGAAACTGAACTTCCGCAACTTCGGCAGCTTCGGCGGCGACTCTGTGAACGTCCTGGAGCTGACCACCGAGGCGTCGGTGTCGGTGAACGGCGAAGTCCTCTGGTCGTCGGAGGCCTCGAAGTTCCGCACGAGTGGCGGCTTCGGCATCCTGCGTCTGCCGCAGGGCGAGAACGACGTGGGGGCGTACCTGCACAAAGAAATGTGGAACGGTGCAGTCGGCTGGGCCGGCGGCACGAACGCCTTGCCACGCTTCCTGGCACGCACCGCGTCCGGCGTGAAGGCCCTGCCGCAGACCTCGACGCTGACCGCCGCCGGCATCTCGCCCGCAACGACCGCCCCGCGACGGCGGTGAAAGCGTCCGGCGAGTTGGTCTATCGCAGATCGTGCGGGATCGGCCCCGGTCGGACTCCGACGGTGTCCCGCGGTCGGGGAGGAGGTCGGCCTCGTCGGCGTTGGGCGGCCGGGCCGGGCGGTGGGTGAGCAG
>JBBQCQ010000868.1:0-1548 GCA_038318835.1 Gemmatales bacterium
GGGAGCAAGGGTGGACTTTCACCCTTGCTCCCGACGCGGGCTTGTTATGTGACGTTCGATTCGCACTTCCCCCACACTCTCCACCGCCACCGCGGCCACGTACCCCGCGGCCGGCTGCCACGTCGCCAACTGCCATCGGCCGACTTCCGCCGAGTGGTCGAACCGCACGACCACCGGTTCCCGCCGCAGGTCGAGATCGACCACGCACTTGTCCACGTTCTGAATGCCCGTGCCGACCGCCTTCAGCAACGCCTCCTTGCACGTCCACCCACGAAGGAAGCCGAGCAACTTCAACTCCTCCGGCAACCGCACGAACTGTTCGCGCTCCTCCGGGCCGAAGAACCGCTCGACCAACCCAGCCGCGTTCGGCACATCGCGAAGTTCTTCGACATCTACGCCGATTCGCCGATTCGCCACGGCAATCAGCCCCACATCGCCGGAGTGCGAGACGTTGAACGACAAATTCGCCCCGCGCAGGATTGGCTTGCCGTCCGGTTCCGGCACTAACTCGACCGCCGTCGCCGAAACGCCGAGATAAGCCCCGAGCAGGTGCCGCAACCGGCCGCGAGCAGCAACAAACTGCTCGCGCGGTCGCTCGACTTTGTATCGCTCCGCGCGTTGGCGTTCGTCGGCCGAGAGCGTTCGCCAGAGGCGTTCGCGCTGGCTCACTTCGAGCGAGAGCAGGAAATGCCAGACGTGGCACTCCGCGTCGCCCGGCCTAGCGAGCATGGTGACTTCCGGCAACGGCCGACTGTGAACGAGCATCGTTGCCTCTTCCGGTTGACCTTGCCCGCGTTCGCGGCCGACGGTACGTCTGCCGGCATGAACACGATGCTAGGGGTTTTTCTCGCGCTCGTCACGACCTCCGCTGCCCCGCCGGGCCTGATGGCCGACGCCGCGACCGTCGACCGCGGCGGGATCAAGGCCGGGCCGATCCTGAAACAAACCTTCCGCGTGACGAACACTGGAACCGAGGCGGTGAGCATCACAAAGCTCGAATCCGGGTGCGGGTGCGTTCGCCGATCGGTGTCGAAACATGACCTGAAACCAGGCGAGTCGGCCGAGGTGTCGATCGACGTGAACACGCTGACCCAACCCGACGGCCCACAGTCGTGGTTGCTGAAATTGAAGCACCGCCCTGCGTCGGCCGCGAAGGACGCCACGGACGATGTGCTCGAACTGCGGCTGACGGCGAAGCTGACGCACGACGTGACGCTGTCGCCGCCGATGGTGTCGATCTCCACGGAGGGCGAAGCCGCGGCCACGGTCACGCTGACCGACGCGCGGGCCGCACCGCTGAGCGTGTCGAAGGTGGTGTCGTCGTCGCCGCACCTCTCGGCCGTAGTGCGGCCGGCCGCGAACGGGAAGATCGTGATCGACGTGACCGTGGCGGCCGACATGCCCATTGGCACGCACGACGAGACGCTGATCGTTCACACAACCGATTCTGCTTACGCCGAACTGCACGTCCCGGCCCGCATCGTGAAGCGAGCGAAGGACGCCGTGACGGCTGCGCCGGAATCGCTCGATTTGGCCGACGCCGTCGGC
>JBBQCQ010000869.1:0-1546 GCA_038318835.1 Gemmatales bacterium
GTCTCGAAGACTCGACCCGCCCTACAAAACTACAAATCCGAGGCTCTCCGATGCTCCTTCCCATCTCCCGCCGCGACTGGCTGACCCGCACCGGCTGCGGCTTCGGTGCCCTCGCCCTCGCCGGCCTGTCCACGGCCGACGCGGCCGGAGACGTCCCCGGACCTGTCAGCGGAGCTTCTCGCGGTCCGGGGGGCAACCCGCTGGCCGCGAAGACTCCGCACTTCCCCGCGAAGGCCAAGCGGGTGATCTTCCTGTTCATGCAGGGCGGCGTGAGCCACGTCGATTCGTACGACTACAAGCCGCGGCTGACGAAGGACGACGGCAAGTTCCTTGCCTTCGACGACGCCCGCGTGATCGCCAACACGGGCACCAAGGGATCGTCCCAGAGGGTGATGAAGCCGCTGTGGAAGTTCGCCCAGCACGGCCAGAGCGGCCGGTGGGCGTCCGACCTGTTCCCGACTGTCAACGACCACCTCGACAAACTCACCTTCCTGCACGGGTTGCACACCGAGGGCGTCGCGCACGGCCCGGCCACGCTGTTCCTGCACTGCGGCAGCACGAACTTTGTCCGCCCCAGCATGGGGGCGTGGACCCTCTACGGCCTCGGCAGCGAGAACCAGAACTTGCCTGGCTTCGTTTCCATCGCCCCGTCGAGCGGGAACGGCGGTGCCCGCAACTACGGCACTGCCTTCCTGCCGGCCGTCTACCAGGGCACGCCGCTCGGCAAGGCCGGCGGCCCCGCGTCGGAGGTGGTCGTGCGGAACGTCCGGGCCGACACCACCGCTCCTTACGAACTGCTGCGGGAGTTGCACGCCGAGCAACTGAAGCGGACGCCCGGCGATGCCGAGTTAGAAGCGGTGGCGAACTCTTACGAACTGGCCGCTCGGATGCAGGCGAACGCCCCGGACGTGCTCGACCTGACCAAAGAGACCAAGGAAACGCTCGCTCTCTATGGCATCGGCGACAAGGCCACCGACACGTTCGGCCGCGAGTGCCTGATGGCCCGCCGGTTGTGCGAGAGCGGCGTGCGGTTCGTACAAGTGACCTACGGCGACAACTCCGCCAACCCGGCCTGGGACCAGCACTCGAACCTGCCGAAGCACGGCGACCACGCGCATGCCGTGGACAAGCCGATCAGCGGCCTGCTCGCCGACCTGGATCGGCGGGGTTTGCTGAAGGACACCATCGTGTGGTGGGGCGGCGAGTTCGGCCGCACGCCTTACGCCCAGAAGAACGGCACCGGCCGCGACCACAACCCCGGCGGCTTCACCGTTTGGCTGGCCGGCGGCGGGTTCAAGCCGGCGTTCGCGTTCGGCGCGACCGACGACTACGGCCACCTGGCCGTGCAGGACAAGGTTCACATGCACGACCTCCACGCAACGATCCTGCACCAACTCGGCCTCGACCACGAGAAGCTGACCTTCCGCTACGCCGGCCGCAACTTCCGCCTGACGGACGTGCATGGCCGCGTGGTGCATGAGCTGATCGCCTGAAGCAGGCGTGGGAACCAAGTTTCCCCGCGAATCAATCGCGATTCACCCGATCG
>JBBQCQ010000870.1:0-1545 GCA_038318835.1 Gemmatales bacterium
GATGCGGGCGTGGGCCACCTTCAGGGCGGCGGTCCTCCCGGCCGTGAGCAACCCGGTCAACTCGTCCCGAGCGGCCGGCCGACCCCAAGCCGCCGCCGACGTGGTGGTGATGATGAACCCGGACAGCACGAAGAACAGGTCCACACCCGCGTACCCGAACCACAAGGTCGGCCGCAGGTAGCTGAACTTCAGGCCGAAGCCCACTTCTTGCGATGCGATGTGGTACACCACCACCAGCAGGCAGGCCACACCGCGTAAGTGCTGGATGTTCTCGTAGCGCATTCGCATGCACGTTTCATCGGCTCTCGCGGGTGGGGGAATTCATCTCCGGTGCCGCCGGTCTTGAGGAAATTCTTACCCCACCCCCGCCGGTGGGCGGAAAGTGCGAAAGGTGTGCGGCCCCCGCCGGTCGTGCCGATCCCGCAAACTAAAAAGTCGCGCGATTCGGGACAGTCAGACTGTACCGGATGCGGCCGGCGTGACGATTAGTTCGGTACTGCACCAGTGTGTGCCGTCACTCGGCTGGACCGCGGTCCAGAGTCCTGGAGGATGTCCTGTGAACGTGCGATCCCTATTCCTGTCGGCCGTCGTCGCCGGTTGCGGTCTCGGGACCGTGGCCGGGGCTGAGCCGGCCCTGTTGCCGCAACCGATTACGAAGGCGACCCCCACGCCCGCGAACCAGAAACTCGCGGACGCCGTCGCCACCCAACTGACCAACACCGGCGCGGCCCAGAACGCCGACGTGTCGATCTCGGCGGCCGACGGCGTCGTGACGATCACCGGCGTCGCCCGCGATCAGGCCACGCACGACAAGGTGATCGAAGACGTTCGCCGCGTGTCGGGTGTCAAGAAGGTCCGCGACGGCCTCGGCCTGCAACCGGCAACCGCCGTCAAGCAGGTTCAAGCCCAAGGTCCGCTCATCAGTGGCGGTGTGGCCGCGATTCCCCCCACGGCCTACATGGGCGGCATGAGTGGCGTCCCGGTCGTCGAGCCGACGCCCCTGGGCATGGCTGGCCCCGGCATGGCCGGTGCGGACATGCAAGCCCCGCCGCTGCCCCCCTACGCGTGGCCGACCTACGCCCCGCACAACAACCTCTCCCGTGTAGCCTACCCGCAGGCGTATCCGCACAACGCCTTCCCGTTCATCGGGCCGTACTACCCGTTCCCGAAGGTGCCGCCAGGCTGGCGGAAGGTTGTCCTCGAGTGGGACGACGGCCACTGGTGGCTCGGCCGCCTGCAAACCCCGCACGACTACTGGCGCGTCCGCTTCCAGTAAGAGGACGGGTGACGAACCCCCCACACCGTCCGGCGCGAAAGTGCCGGGCGGTGTTGCCGTTTGCGCTCTATATCCCTTTGCCGACATCGGTCGATACGCCCGGTTCGGCCGAAGGGTGAAAACTCGTGGACCGCAAGAACCTCCTCGCCACGCTACTTCAGCAATCGCGGCTCGTCACGCCCTCGTCGGTCGCCCTCCGCGTCGTCAAAATCACCAGCAATCCCGACTGCACCACGGCCGAAATCGCCCAACTGCTCGCGCAAGACCCC
>JBBQCQ010000871.1:0-1541 GCA_038318835.1 Gemmatales bacterium
CTTCCTGTGGAGTTCGATGCCCGACGCCGGCCTGCTCGCGGCGGCCACGGGCAGAACGCTCAAGGGTGACGGGCTGAAGCGGGAGGTGGATCGCCTGTTGTCGGACGGCAAGAGCGATCGCTTCATCGACGATTTCACCCGCCAGTGGTTGCAACTGCACCGCGTCGGCATGTTCCCACCGGATCAGAAACTGTACCCGAACTACGACGCCTGGCTGGAGACGAGCTTGCGGTCCGAACCGGTCGAGTTCGTCCGCGAGCTGTTCTCGAAGAATCTGCCGGTCGACCAGCTCCTCGATTCCGACTGGACGATGGCGAACGCCCGGCTGTGCGATTTTTACGGACTGCCGGAGCCGAAGTCGGGCGGCTTCCAGCGGGTCTCGCTGAAGCCCGAACATCATCGTGGCGGCCTCCTGACGATGGGGGCCGTTCTCGGGCTGACGTCGGACGGCACCCGCCACCGCCCGGTTCACCGCGGCGTGTGGGTCAGCGAGGTGATCTTCGGCAAGACGCCGCCGCCGCCGCCGGCGAACGTGAGTGCCATCGAACCCAGCCCGCCGGAAAGCCCGAAGGCGACGCTCCGCCAGAAGATCGAAGCGCACCGCAACAACGCCAACTGTGCCGCGTGCCATGCGAAGATCGACCCGCTGGGCATCGCGTGGGACAATTACGACGCCATCGGCCAGTGGCGCACCCGCGAGAAGGTGGCAAAGGGCACCGGGGAGGACCCGTTGCTCGACCCCTCGGGCGTGCTGCCCGACGGCCGGCCGTTCCAGGATCCGGTCCAGTTCAAACGCCTGCTGCTCGAAGACCGCGACAGGTTCCTGCACGCGTTCGTCGAGCATCTTTGCACCTACGCCCTTCGCCGCGTGCTGACCGTGGACGACCGCGAGGCCGTTTCGGCGATCGTGGAGGAAGCGAAGAGGAGCAAGGCTGGCCTTAAGGATGTCGTGCGTCTGGTGGCGCTGTCCGACCTCATTGGCAAACGCTAACCCGGAGAGTCGTAATGAGCAATTTTCTGTCCCAATCCTGGTTGATCGACCGCCGGCACGCGCTCCGGGGGCTCGGCACCTGTGTCGCGCTGCCGTTCCTGGAATGCATGGTGCCGCTGCGGGCCGCCGAAGCGAAGACGGCCACGCCGCGGCGGAGCGCCTTCATCTACCTCGCGAACGGCGTTCACTCGCTGAACTACCAGGTCACGACGCCGGGGAAGGACTACCAGCTTTCGCGGTCGCTCAAGCCGTTGGAGAAGCACCGGCAGGCCGTCACGCCGATCAGCGGGTTGCACCACCCCGGCGCGCTGGGCCACCACCACAACTGCATCTCGGTCTGGCTGACCGGTGGCAAGCTCGGCCCGGCGGACAAGAACACCATTTCCGTCGACCAGAAGATGGCCGAGGTCGCCGCGAAACAGACGCGATACCCGTCGATGGAAGTCGCCCTTACGGGGGAGTCGCTCGCCTGGACGGCCGACGGCGTGCGATTGCCTTCGATGCGGCGGTGCAGCGAAATTTTCGCCTCGCTGTTCGAGGCCCCGAAGGG
>JBBQCQ010000872.1:0-1538 GCA_038318835.1 Gemmatales bacterium
GCTCGTGGGCGGCCTCGCCGTCTGCTGGGCGGCCTTCGCGGTTGCGGTCGTGCTGACGAATCGCACGACACTCGACGGCCCCTTTGGATTGCCAATGGTCGCGGCACTCGCGGGGTTGGCGATCCTCGCCGGGTGGTCGTGGTGGCTCGCCACTCGCCGCGTCGCCGCCGACCAGCAGTGGGTTGCCCGCCGCATCGAGGCGAAACACCCCGACCTGTCGGCGATGCTCCTGACAGCGGTCGATTACGGGGCCACGTCTTCGCCGGGCTTCCTACAAGCCTCCTTGCTGGAGTCGGCCGTCGCCCACGGCCGGTCGCACGACTGGCGGGAGGCGGTCCCCCGCGCGGGCTTGCGGGCCGTCCACACTTTGCACGCCGCCGCGTTCGTGGCCCTGATCGCCGCGATCGTTGTGCCGGCACTCCGCACGCCGCCGGCAACATCTCCACTCTCGCCTTTCGCCGATGGTTCGATTCCCGTGACCATCGAGCCGGGGAATGCCGAGGTCGAACGTGGCAATGCGCTCGTGGTGATTGCCCAATTCGCTGGCACGGTCCCTGCCGAGGCGAATCTCGTGGTCGAGGGGGTGAAGCCGCGGGCGATGGTCCGCAATCTCGACGACCCGAAGTTTGCCGGCTACCTGCCGGCCGTTGATGCCGACTTGACTTACCGTGTGGAGTTCCCCGGCGGGGCGAGCGAGACGTACCGCGTGACCGTGTTCGAGCACCCGGAACTTCGCCGCGTGAACGCCCGCCTCGTGTTCCCGGCCTACGCGAACCAACCCCCGAAGACGGCCGAGGATGTGCGCACCCTCACCGTCCCCGAGGGCACCGAACTGACACTGGTATGTCAGTTGAGTAAGCCCGTCGCGCAGGCGAAGTTGTTCGACGAGCAGAAGCAGGAACTGCCGCTGACGTTGGACGACTCGTCGGCGACTACTTACACGCTCGCGATGACGCCGAAGGTTACGCAGCGGTACAAGCTGCACCTGACCGATGCCGATGGCCGGACGAACAAGCTTCCGGCCGACATCGTGGTTCGTATCACGCCGAACCTACCGCCGGTCGTCGCGGTGCCACGGCCGGGCCGCGACACCCGCGTGTCACCGCTGGAAGAACTGCCGGTGAAGGCCGACCTGAAGGACGACTTTGGCCTCGCCCGGTACGGCCTGAGCGTGACAACGCCCGATCAGACTTCACGGGAAATCGTGCTGCACGAAGCGGCCGGCCCGGCCACGCTCAAGAAAGCTCAACCCGACCACCTCCTCGATTTGGAGGCGATGAAGGCGCAGCCGGATCAGGTCCTCGCCTACTATTTCTGGGCCGAGGACATCGGTCCGGATGGCCAGCGGCGGCGCACGTCCGGCGACCTGTTCTTCGCCGAGGTTCGGCACTTCGAGGAAATCTTCCGCCAGGGCGAGCCTCCCGCCGCGAGTGAGTCTGACCAGGAGCAACAACAGCAAAACGGAAATGCCCAGCAAGCCGAGCAACTGGCCGAACTGCAAAAGCAGATCGTCAACGCAACCTGGAAATTGATCCGTC
>JBBQCQ010000873.1:0-1531 GCA_038318835.1 Gemmatales bacterium
ACCCCGTAATTAACTCGCCCCGCACGTTCAACGGGAAAATCTTTAGCGGCTTTCGCTCGGTCAGACCCTCCGTGGGCAGTAACTTCCGTTTCGGCTCGGCCGGGTCGAAGGTCCAAGGGTCTCCGTTCCAGAAGATGTATCCGTGCGGCACGTCGGTGAACTGTTCCGGCGTCTGCGTGAAGTGGCTCGGCCGCGTCACGCCGTTGATCTGGCGGGCGTCTACTCCGCAAAACCGCAAGAGTGCGACCCACTGGTACGAGTCGACGTACACCGGCAACTTCTCCGGCAATGCATCGACCTCGCGCCTCACCGTCTTGCCGAGTTCGTACTTTTCCACCTGCCGCGTGATCCGGTCGTGCAGCGGCGGTATGAATGAGAACGGGTGAATCAGGTGCGCGATCGCGAACAGCATCACGAGCGCGGGAACCAGGAAGAACGCCGGCATGAAGCGCCGCCAGAACAGCTTGTGCCGGACGCCCGCGTACCACTCGGCCGCGAGCGGCCAGAACGCGACATAGCTCACGAGCGCCCAGTTGCCTTCGAGCGGCCCGCGGGTGGCCTTGTACAGGAAGAACAGGAACGGGAAGGCGTACAGGCACAGGCACACCCGCAACCGCGGGTCAGCGACCAACCGCTTCCAGTTGAGGAAGACCCACGGCAGCAGAGCGAACGGCATCGTGCCGAAGAGCAAAATCTGGATGCCCACGAACTCGCCGAATCGCTTCAGGTCGGGGTCGATCGTGCCCATCGAGTGACGCCACTGATAGAGCAGCGGTACGAAGTCGTGGCGGAGGTTGTGGATGAGAATCGGCGACGCGACCAGGAACGCGATGACCCCGTGGAAGACGTACCCGAGCAACCACTTTCGCCACTGGCCGACGAGCAGGAACGTCACGAACCCGGCCGGCACGGCCAGGCCGGTGGTGTATTTTCCCAGCACGCCGCACCCGAGCAACGCGCCGCCAACGATCCACATCGAGAACGGAATACGCCCCTCGCCATCCGGCGGCGTCAGATGTTCGTGAACGCGCACGAGCCAGTATAGGTACGCAGCCCAGAACATCAGTAGAGGCGTGTCGGGCGTGACGAGCACCGCGCCGCAGTTAAACAGCGGCGTGGCGAGCAGCCACCACGCCACCGTCTTCGGCCGCGACAGCGCGAGGATCACGCCGAAGACGAACGCCGTCGAGACGCAAGCCGGCAGCCGCACGGCGAACAGCGTGTCCCCGAAGACGAATGTCGCGGCCCGGATCAGGTAGGCCGTCATCGGTGGGTGGTCGTAGTAGCTGAGTTGCAGCCGCTCCGTCCAGCACCAGTAATAGAACTCGTCGTCGAACGGCGGCACGACTTGCGTGAGGCCGCAGTAGGCCACGAACAGGCCCAGCACCAGGAGTGTGTGTCGTCGCGTCAACCGAGTCCCTCCGCCAGTCGGTAGAGCATCTGGACCGCGATTCATACACAAACCTAGTCGGCCACGCGAGGCCGATTTCGGAGGGCGGACATGCTGAGCGAATTCGTCGGTCAGAAGATC
>JBBQCQ010000874.1:0-1528 GCA_038318835.1 Gemmatales bacterium
CTTCATCTACCTGCCGGGCGGGCCGAGCCACCTGGATATGTACGACCTGAAGCCGGACGCCCCGAAGGAGATTCGCGGCGAGTTCAACCCCATCGCCACGAACGTACCCGGCGTGCAAATCTGCGAACACTGCCCGCTGCAAGCGACGATGTGGGACAAGCTCGCCGTGGTGAGGTCGCTGACGAGCGTGGACGAACACAGCGACAGCCTCGTGATGACCGGCTATCCGGATCGCGTGAACACGACCGCCGGGCACCCGTCGTTTGGGGCGGTCATGTCCAAGCTCCGCGGCGACACCTCCGAATCGGTCCCGCCGTTCGTCTCACTGCGGGGTATGTCCCGCGGCACCGAGCCGGGCTACCTCGGCGTGTCGCACCGGCCGTTCACACCGAGCGGGCCGGGCAACTCGAACCTGAAACTCGCTGGCGGCGTCACGAATGACCGCCTCGACACGCGGAAAACGCTCCTCGATTCCTTCGACGACACCCGGCGGGAAATCGACGCGAGCGGCGCGATGAAGGGGATCGATGCGTACACCGAACGCGCCCTGGATATGGTGAGCAGCGGCGTCGTGCGGAATGCTCTGAACATCGAGAAGGAAGACAAGGCCACTCGTGACCGCTACAAGGGCGTCGAGCAATTCCTGACCGCCCGCCGCCTCATCGAAGCCGGCGTCGGCTTCGTGACGCTGTCCATCGGCGGGTGGGACACGCACGGCAAGAACTTCGAGAGTCTCAAGAAGCAACTGCCGAAGGTCGATCAGGCCATCGCGAACCTGATTCAAGACTTGCACGACCGCGGCCTTCAAGATGATGTGGTGACGGTGATGTGGGGCGAGTTCGGCCGCACGCCGAAGATCAACATGAACGCCGGCCGCGATCACTGGTCGCCGGCAATGGGCGCACTCGTAGCGGGTGGCGGCCTGAAGATGGGCCAGGCTGTTGGCGCGACAAACGCGAAGGGCGAACGCCCGAAGGATCGCGCGTACACCGTGCCGCAACTCATGGGCACCCTCTACCGGGCCATCGGCATCGACCCCGCGATGACGTTCCCCAACGGTAGCGGCCGCCCGATGTATGTGCTTGATGACCGCGACCCGGTCAAGGAACTGGTATAATACTTTCAGATTGAGCCGCAGAGACACGCCGAAGAACGCTGATTAAATACAAGAGCCGAATCCGTTTTTTGGTTCTCCTCTGATCTGCGTTCCTCGGCGTGAATCTGCGGCAAAAGTTCTTCCCCCCGCCTACCTCAGCCCATCTTCCATCATGCGCACACTCCTGTCCCTGGTCGGGGTTCTATGCGTCGCGTCGTTCTCGGCGGCGCAGTCGCTGACGGCCTTCCCGGCTGCTCTGACGATCCACGGAGCCGATGACGCGCCGCAGTTGCTCATCTCGGCAAAGTCCGCGAACCGCGAACTCGATCAGACCGGGCGAGCCAAGTACACCGTCGCCGATGCAAACATCTGCCGCGTGGATGAGAACGGCCGTGTGTTCCCACTCGCGAACGGCACGACCAAGATCAGCGC
>JBBQCQ010000875.1:0-1526 GCA_038318835.1 Gemmatales bacterium
GATCACGCCGAGCGTCTTGCCGGTGACTTGCGTGCCGACGAACTTGTTGCGGTCCCACCCGCCCTTCTTGATGGTGGCATCGGCCTGCGGCACAAGGCGGGCCAGCGACATGAGCAGGGCGATGGTGTGCTCGGCGGCCGACACGGTGTTGCCGCCGGGCGTGTTCATGACCACCACGCCCTTGCGGGTGGCGGCGGCCACATCGATGGTGTCCACGCCGACGCCGGCCCGCGCGATGGCCCGGAGCTTGCCGGGGTTTTCGAGCATATCCGCGGTGATCTTCGCGGCCGACCGCACGATGACGGCATCGTACTCGCCGAGCACGGCCTTGAGTTCGTCCGGCTTCTTGCTCAGTTCCGGCCGATGATCGACCGGCACGCCGAGCTTCTTGAGCGTCTCGGCGGCGGAGGCTTCCAGGTTGTCGGCAATCAGCACGCGGGCCATCGGCGGGGCACCTTCTCAAGGATCGAGGAAGAGGAAGAATTATTGTATGGGAATGAGTCGGATCACGTCTTCGGCGGTGGCGTTCCCCGGAATCGGCCGGCACGTCGGTAGGCCGCGGAACCAAGTCAGTTGCCGTTTCGCGAACTGCCGCGTCCGTTGCTGAATCTGCGGGACGACTTCTTCCAGCGGCACGCCGTCGCGGACATGGGCGAGCAGTTCCGCGTAGCCGACGGCCTGCGAAGCCTCGCGACCCAGCGGCTTCGCTGCCAGGGTGCGGACTTCTTCGACCCACCCGCCGGCGATCATCGCTTCCACCCGGCGGTCGATTCGCTCGTACAGGACTTCGCGCGGCCATTCGAGGGCCACGCACGGAATCGCGGCCGGTGGTTCGGCCCACGTCTGCTGGAAGGTGCTCAGCGGCGTGCCGGTGAGGTGGAAGACTTCGAGTGCCCGCACCACCCGCCGCACGTCGTTGGCGTGCAACTTCGCCCCGGCCACGGGGTCCACGGCCGCAAGCTTCGCGTGCAGGTGGGCGTTGCCGTGCGCGATGGCTTCGGCTTCGAGTTGCTTGCGAAGGGACTCGTCCGACGGCGGCGCATCGAACAGCCCGTGCAGGAGAGCTTTCAGGTAAAGCGGCGTGCCGCCGACGAACAGCGGCCGCTTGCCGCGAGAGCGGATGTCGGCACACGCCTCGGCCGCCCGGTCGAGCCACCACGCGACGTTAGCCGACTCGGCCGGGTCGAGCAAATCCAGGAGATGGTGCCGCACGCGGGCCTGTTCCGCCGGCGTCGGCTTGGCCGTACCGATGTCGAGGCCGCGGTAGAGCGTCATCGAGTCCATCGCCAGAATTTCCGCCCCGATCTGCTCGGCCACGGCGAGCGCGAGGGCGGTCTTACCGCTCGCGGTCGGGCCGGTCAGGATCAGAGCGTCGGCGAACGGCAACACTACTTCTTCAGTTCCTTCATGCGGATGTTGCGGTATCGCACGAACTGCTTGGTGTAGTCGCCGCCGCCGTGGACTTGCAGGGCGATGCCGCCAGTGTCGCCGAGGCGTTTCTCGGTGTCGGTGTACTGCATGAACTT
>JBBQCQ010000876.1:0-1514 GCA_038318835.1 Gemmatales bacterium
GAATCGGGGATTGCCACGACTTCCACACCAGGGAACTGCTCGTGCCAGCGCACGGCCCCGGCGACGTTCGTCGAGTTGACACTGAGAACAAGTTCCGCCCCGGCCGCGAGTGCGGTTTCGACTTCGACAGTGTTGAACGAATCGACGGAGACGCGAAAGCCCTCTGCGACCAGGGCGGCCGTCGTCGGTCCGATGCCCGCCCAGGTCGAGCCGGGGTCGCACCCCAGGTCGATCATGTTGGCCCCGCTCTCGCGGTGGCGGCGGGCGAGCGAGAGAATCTGCTCCAACGATAACTGCGGGGCGTGGTTGATCTCGGCGAGAATCTCAATGTCGTGCTTGCCGTAGTCGGCTGGTGGCCCTGAGCGATGGCCGAAGTGCTCCGGCAAATCGCGCAGGTCTTTCGGGCCGAACATCGTCGGGCGTTGAGTGGCGGCGGCCACTATCTCGGCCTCACCGCGGCAGAGGCCGGGCAGCAGGATCCGGTCCACAGCAGCCGGCACAGTCAAGTGACTGGCGACCCACTTCGTTGTCATCAGCGCTGCGACTGTGATTGGCAACACGGCCACGTCCACATCGAACGCAACCTTCGGTTGCAGTTCCGCGAGGACGCGCCGCAACGATGCCTCGGCGAGTTTGCCGGTGACGAACAGAATACGCTCGCGGCGGGGGGCGATCACGACGACGCCGGCGGTTGAGTCCGGTCGGGGAGCGGCGTATGGAACCTCGCGTCCTTCAGCACCGCCCAGAAGTCGGCCCACCATGTTCTCGGTGCGGCGTCCGGCTTCGGCGTGAGCGGTTCCTCGGCCACGAGCACAGACAGGAACGTGAGCTTCGCGAAGATCTCGGCGTGGACGAAGTCGCCAGCGGACTGGATTGGGAAGCGGTCGAATAGCGACCGGCGGAAGACCTTGAACGCGGAGTTCACATCGACAAGTGGCACGCCCATCATGAACCACAGCCACCACGAACGGAAGTGGTCGTGGAAGCCGAGCCAGCCGGACAGTGGCGGCGGCGAAATGCCGAGGGCGACGCGGCCGACGATGCGATACGTGCGGCCGACGACTCGCCAGACGAAGGGGACATGCCCGCCCGTGCGGCACCCGCTGACGGCCTCGATGGCGTGCGGCACGTCGAAGACCGGAGCGACTTTACCGAGTTGTGCGAGCAGTTTCAGCAGATCGGCGGGCGTGTACGGGTAATCGAGCGAGGAGTAGCCGACGATCGGGTGGGTTGGTTCCGCCAACGCCGTTCGCAGGCACGCCCCGAATCCCGCGGGCTTGGCGAGCTTCAAAATTCGCAGGTGCGGAATGGTGGGGGTGAGTTGGTCGAGTAACTCCGCGGTGCCGTCGGTGCTGCCGTCGTCCACCACCAGGATATCGTAGTCGCGGCCGAGTTCGGTCTGGAGGAACTTCGACCAGTCGCCGAGGGCGGTGGTCAGCCGGTCGGCGGCATTCCGCACGGGCAGGATCAGGGTTACGGGGTCGGTCGAACCGGTCGTCATCGGGGGCCGCATC
>JBBQCQ010000877.1:0-1513 GCA_038318835.1 Gemmatales bacterium
CGGGGTCTGAAAACGACAACGGGCCGAGGATGCCCCGGCCCGTCCTTCGGCGTTCGCAGACGGCTCAGATCGCCGCGGGTTGCCCGCTGCGGATCTCGGACGCCAGCTCCGACGTGTCCCGGAGCGATTCGCCGTTTTTCGTGTTGACCGACCGACCGTTTACTTCGACCTCGAACTCGCCCTTCGCGCCATCGACCACGTTGACCTTCACGTTCGGGTCGTTCCGCAGGTCGGCGGCGAGTTGGTCCGTGTGGCTGCCGATGTTCTGACACGTCGGGCAGCGGCGAATGGTGACGTTCTTCATAACTACCTCCGTCGGGCGATGGGAGAGACGGGCGTGGTGTTTATCGGTTGCAAGAACGATGCCGGCCGGCTTGGGATTTGCGTCCGTAAGCTGTGGACACATCTCACCAACCCGGAGGCTCCCCCATGGCGACATCACCCGACACCAAGCTCCGCGAGCTGCTCGACGAGTTCGGCGTGGGCATACTGGTCACACGAACCCCGGACGGAAGCCTCCGCGGCCGCCCGATGGCCCTCGCGGAGGCCCAGCCGGACGGCACGCTCTGGTTTGCCACCGACCGAAACTCGACGAAGGTGGACGAGCTCGAGAAGGACGGCCACGTGGTCGTGACCATGCAGTCGAAGACGAAGTTCGTTTCTCTCAGCGGCAAGGCGGCCGTGATCGACGACCGGGCGAAGCTGTCGCAACTCTGGAAGGTGGAGTGGAAGGTGTGGTTCCCCGGCGGAAAGGACGACCCGAACATCGTCCTGCTGCGCGTGGACGGCACCGCCGGAGAATACTGGGACAACAGCGGAACGAGCGGGCTCAAGTACCTGATCGAGGCGGGCAAGGCGCTCGTGACCGGTGACCGGCCCGAGGTGGGGAACGACCCCAAGGTCCACGGGAAAGTCAACCTGTAGCCGAGTTCGGAACCCCGGCCGACTTAATGCTCACCCGTGGTTCAGTTTCCACAGCTCATCGGCAGGGCCGGGCGGGGCTGTCTGCGGGAACAGCCCCGGAAGTGGCTCGCGAAACGAGGGGCTGTAAAGATTCTTGTGTCAGGTAGGTCGGGCACGTCAGTTGCCGTCAGTTTTGGGGCCGCGTGGGCATGCGGCCCTCGAACACGATAGCGAAGTGGTTGAGCGCCGCCTTCCACCCCACGATCGGCATCGTCCACTTCTTCGACGCCTCGTGAATCGCCAGGTACACCAGCTTCAACGCGCTCTCCGCATTCGGGTACTGCTTGCGGTTGCGAGTGAACTTCCGGATCACGCTGTTCACCGACTCGATCGCGTTGGTCGTGTAGATCGCCTTGCGGATCGCCGCCGGGAACTCGAACAGCGTGATGATGTCCGGCCACTTCAGGTGCCACTGCTTCGCGATCGTCGGATACTTCGCATCCCACTTCGTCGCGAAGTTCTCCAACGCCTCTTCCGCTTCGAGTACCGTCGCCGACTGGTAGATCGTCTTGAGGTCCGCCGCGACTTCACGACTATCCTTGTCCATCAC
>JBBQCQ010000878.1:0-1510 GCA_038318835.1 Gemmatales bacterium
CCCTGGCGATGTGCGAGAACATCGACGCGAACGTCGGCCGCGTTCTCGCTGCTCTCGACGACGAGAAGCTGACCCGGCAGACGATCGTGATTTACTTCAGCGACAACGGGCCGAACAGTTTCCGGTGGAACGGCGGTTTGAAGGGCCGCAAGGGATCGACCGACGAGGGCGGCGTTCGGTCGCCGCTGTTGGTGCGATGGCCCAGCGTCGTTCCGGCCGGCACGGTGGTCGCGCCCATCGCCGGCGCGATCGATCTGCTGCCGACGCTGGCCGACCTGACCGGCGCGAAGCCGGTCGGCACGAAGCCGCTCGACGGCGTGAACCTCGCCGCGTTCGTCCGCGGCGAACCGGCCGCCGTCTCGGACCGCGTGCTGTTTCAAACATGGAACCGGAAGGTGAGCGGCCGCACGCAGACGCACCGACTCGATGCCGACGGGAAACTGTTCGACATGACCGCGGACCCCGGCCAGAAGACCGACGTGGCCGCGAAGGAACCGACCGTGGCGGCCCGGCTGGCGAAGGCCGTGGCCGCGTTCCGCACCGACGTGCTTTCCATCACCGCGAAGAAAGAGGATCGGCCGTTCACGGTCGGGTACAAGGCGTTCCCGACGACGAGCCTGCCCGCCCGCGACGGCGTGCCGCACGGCACCATCCGCCGCAGCGCGGGGGCACCGAACTGCTCGTACTTCACCCACTGGACGAAGCCCGACGACTCGGTCACTTGGGAAATCGAAGTGGCGACTGCCGGCCGGTATCGCGTCGAGGTGCTGCACACCTGCGCGGCCGCGAACGTCGGGGCGAAGGTGGAACTCTCCCTCGGCAACGCGAAGCTGTCGGCGACGGTGACGGCCGCCCACGACCCGGACGCCTACGGGGCCAACCACGACCGCGTGCCGCGGGTCGGCGAATCGCTGATGAAGGACTTCCACCCGCTGGCCCTTGGGACCGTCGCGCTGCCCGCCGGCCGCGGCACGCTGACGCTTCGCTCGCCGGAGATTCCTGGCCCGCAGTCGATCGAAGTCCGCGGCCTGACCCTCACCCTGTTGGAGTGACCGCCGTGGCCGTCGCCGCGGGCGAAGGACAGATTCATTTGGCGTAGGGTGATGCCGAGGAGTCTTCGATGAGGCCCACAATCAAAAACCCAGACGGAGTACCACCCATGCGCACACTCTTCCTTCTGCTCACGCTCTTCATCGGCACCGCCGCGGCGGCCGACAAGCCGAACATCGTGTACATTCTCGCCGATGACCTCGGCCGCAACGATTGCGGATTCATGGGATGCAAGGACATCCCCACGCCGCACATCGACAAGCTCGCGAAGGCCGGGGCCATCCTCGACGCGCACTACGTGCAGCCGGTGTGCAGCCCGACGCGGGCGGCCCTGATGACCGGCCGCTACCCAATGCGGCATGGCCTGCAAGTCGGCGTCGTCCGCCCGTGGGCGGATTACGGCCTGCCGCTCGACGAACGCACGCTGCCGCAGGCGCTCAAGGAGGCCGGCTACGAGACT
>JBBQCQ010000879.1:0-1507 GCA_038318835.1 Gemmatales bacterium
TGGGGGCGAGTACGGACTTCCCCGCGACCACAAGTTTGCGGTCGATGATGGCGGCCCTCGGCTCCGTTAACGTGAACCGGCCGATTGCCGACTACCGGATGCTGCCGCCGGCCCCCACACCCTCTTCGGCCCTGTCGCCGACGACGGTGACGAACTCCGCTCAAGCCGCCATCGATCGGCAGCAACTCGCCCGGGACATCTTCGCCCGACTGATCGTGGCGACCGGGGCCAAGGCGAACCTGAACGCGAGCACGGGTGTGCTGGAGTTACCACAACCTGGCACGACACCCGGAACTTACAACCCCGTCACGAGCGGCGACCCGGTTTCGCTGGAGAATTACAACGCCCTCCGCTACCTCGCTCAACTCGCGGCGAACATCGTCGACTACATCGACAACGATGACGTGGCCACGACGTTCGTGTGGAACCCATCGACCAGTGCCAACCTGAACGCGGCCGATCCGGCCCAGACGGAGATGCAGACGTACTTCACCACGAACTCGACCAATCAGACGATCCGCGAGGCGTATGTTCGTGACCGGGTGGTGTATGGCGTGGAGAAGCCCCGAATCGTTCTCAACGAAGTCTACGCCGAGCTTGCGAACTCGCCGAACGACAGCAGCAACCCGGACGCGATGAACGACTTCCACGTCCGGTTCTGGGTCGAACTGTGCAACCCGAGCAACACCGGCGCAGACACGACCGCCGCCCTGTCAGACGGAACCGCCGCCCTGACCTACGCGGGATCGTCCCCATACAAGATTCAAGTTTTCCAGCAGACGACAACGCCGGCACCGATGGGCGAAGTGCGAACAGCGTTGTTCGATCCGACCGCCTCCGTCAGCAACGTCACGGGCCGCGTCGATGGACTGCCATCTCAAAAAATTGACACTTTGTTGCCCTCGACCACCCAAGTGACGATCGAGCCGAATAACGGCGTCGCCAACACGACCGGCTTCCGCCTCATCGGCCCCGACCTGACCGGCGTGACGCAAGACCCCACAGTCAAAGAGTTCATCCCCGACGCCACGAAGCCGGTGTACATGGCCCCGCCGTATTCGTCAAACTTGATCGTCGTTCCGAACGGCAGCATGCCGCCGGCGACCGGCACGCTCTCGACGACGCTCGCGTACCAAATCGGGAAGAAGAAGCCGTCGGAAATTCCTGCTTTGATTACCACTCTGACCGATCACGCCGTCGTGCTGCGGAGGCTCGCGAACCCGTACCTGGCCGCCAACGACCCGCTGGACTCGAGCTATAATACCGCCCTTCCTGCCAATCCCTTCGTGACGGTCGATGTCTTCACCGATGTGGCCGCCCGCGATGCCGTCGCCCTCGGTGCCCGTGACACGACCGTGGGTAGCGGCGATCGGAGAATGCCACCCGGCTCGTCGAACCCATATGAGCCTGTCAACATGCGGTCGTCGAAGGGCCGTATTGCGCCCACCTACGCCCACCGAATGCCACTGTCCGGGGGCATCGATACGGCCAACTTCGTGCAAACTCA
>JBBQCQ010000880.1:0-1501 GCA_038318835.1 Gemmatales bacterium
GAAGGCGCTCGCGGCCGACCCAGAGAACCGCCGGTATCAGAAGACGCTCGGCATCTTGACCGCCCGCGGCGGCGACCTGGAGAAAGGCTTCGACACGCTGGCTCGCGTGGCCCCCGAGGCGGAGGCCCGCTTCACGATGGCGAAATTGCTGCAAGACATGGACAAGCCGGAACTCGCCCACCAGCAACTGCAAATGGCGGTGAAGGCCGACCCGACGTACACGCCGGCCCAGGAGTGGCTCGCGTCGTTCGGGGCACCGCCGGCCGCAGGTGCGATCCAGCCGGTGGAGCACCGCGAACCCGTCGGGAACTGATTCCAGATTGGTAACACTCGAAAGCCCTGGCACGACCGTGCCAGGGCTTTCGGCTTTTGTACCGTCACCCCGGTTCGTACAACGTCCCCACACCCCCAACCCCAGGTTCATCATGCGATTCCTCTCCCTGCTGTTGCTCCTCGTGCCGGCCGTCGCGGCGGCCGCCGACCCCGTTGCCCACCGCGTCATGGCGGCCGATCACGCCACCGGCAAGCTGGCCATCATCAACGCGAAGGGCGAAGTCGAGTGGGAGTTCGCCAACAAGCACGATGTTCACGACCTGCAACTGCTAGCCAACGGCAACATCCTCACGCAAACCTCCGGCACCAACGTCGTCGAGATTTCGCCCGAGAAGAAGATCGTCTGGAAGTACGAGGCCAAGCCGAAGGACGGGTACAAGGGCCGCGTCGAGGTGCATAGCTTCCAGCGGCTGGCCGACGGCAACACGATGGTGGCCGAGGGCGGAAACTCCCGGATCGTCGAAGTGGACAAGGACGGCAAGATCGTGAAGGAGATCGCACTGGCGGTGAAGAAGTCGGACGCCCACCGCGACACCCGCCGCGTGCGGAAGTTGGCCAACGGCCACTACCTCGTTTGTCACGAGGGCGAGGGCACCGTGAAAGAATACGACGACGCCGGCAAGGTCGTGTGGCAGTACACCATCGACCTGAACGGCCGCCCCGCCAGTGGCGGTCACGGCGTCGAAGGGCACGGCATCAACCTCTTCTCGGCGGTGCGGTTGGCGAACGGCAACACGCTCATCGGCGGCGGCAACAACAACCGCGTCGTCGAAGTGAACCCGAAGGGCGAGGTCGTCTGGCAGGTCGATCAGAAGGACCTGCCCGGCATCACGCTCGCCTGGGTGACAACCGTGCAGAGCCTGCCGAACGGCAACGTCGTCATCGGCAACTGCCACGCCGGCAAGGACAACCCGCAACTGATCGAAGTGACCCGCGACAAGAAGGTCGTCTGGACCTTCAAGGACTTCAAGACCTTCGGCAACAACTTCGCGTCGTCGCTCATCCTCGACGTGGACGGCGTGATCCGATAGAAGGCGAGCGGCCCGAAAGTGTCGGGCACTCGCTCCGCGAGTGCCCCCGCGGCTGCGGGTCCACGGTGTCGCCCCCACCCCACGGTTGCGGGGGCACACGCGGAGCGAGTTCGCGACACTTCTCGCCGTTTCCTTCG